>NZ_NMPP01000031.1:0-28052 GCF_009192885.1 Xanthomonas sp. LMG 12462
GCGCTTCGCGCCCTACCCTCACCCCAACCCCTCTCCCCGGGGGAGAGGGGCTAAGCCCTTCACAGCCGGCGTCTTCTGCGCTTCGAGACACGAGCCCCGCAGTTCTGGCGCGCCTCGCTAGCGCGGCCCCCAGACCTCGGCATCGAGATCGCGCGCCGGCGCGGGCGCACGCTTCACCCGTCCGCCCTGCACCGCCACGCCTTCGGCGCGCAGGCGCTGACATTGCTCGCGATAGCCGCGCGAGCCTTCGGGAAAGGCGATGCGGCCGTCGCTGCGCAGCACCCGGTGCCAGGGCAGCGCGGCATCGGCATTGCCGCCGAGCAGGCGCGCCACCAGCCGCGCGCGTCCCGGCAACCCGGCCAGCATCGCCACCTCGCCATAGCCGCGCACCTGGCCCGACGGGATCGCCCGGATCGTCGCCAGGATCCGCGCATGCGCCTCGGCCGCCGCCTTTGCGGCCGGCGCCGACGCGCGCGCTGCGGGCGGCCGCCGTGGACTCATGCCGACCGTGCCCGTACCGGCCGCGACACCAGCAGCACCCCGCCCAGTACCAGCACGGTGCCGGCGATCTGCCACGGCCCCATTGCCTCGCCCAGCACCAGCACGCTGAGCACGATTGTCGAGACCGGGCCGAGCATGCCGATCTGCGACGCGAGCGCCGAGCCGATGCGCTGCACCGCCAGCATCGTCGCCAGCACCGGCACCGCCGTGCACAGCGTGCCGTTGAGCAGCGACAGCGCGTAGACCGGTGTCGGCAGGACCAGCGCGTGCAGCGGCCGCAGCAGCAGGAACTGGGCGATGCACAGCGCGCAGGCGACCAGGCTGGCGTAGGCGGTCAACCGCACCGCCCCGACCCGCGCCACCAGTTGGCCGCTGCCGACCAGATAGGCCGCATAGGCCAGCGCGCTGCCGAATACCAGCAAGCTCCCCCAAGCAGTACGCGCGCCGCCGATCTGCAGGTCGTGGCCGAACGCCAGCAACACGCCCAGGTAACTCAACGCCAGCGCCCACAGCTGGCGCCGCTGCGGACGCCGCCGCCACAGCAGCACGCCGATCAGCAGCACCAGGGTCGGGGTGAGATAGAGGATCAGCCGCTCCAGGGTCGCGGTGATGTAGGCCAAGCCGAGGAAATCCAGGAAGCTGGCCAGGTAATAGCCAAGCACGCCCAGCGCGACGATCCGCCAGCGGTCGCCCGGCTGCAGCGGCGGCGCGCGGCGCGCCGCCCACAGCGCCATCGCCGCGAAGCACGGCAGCGCCACCAGCATGCGCAAGGCCAGCAGGGTCACCGCATCGACGCCATAGCGATAGACCAGCTTGACGATGATGGCCTTGCCCGAGAACGCGATCGCGCCGCCGGCGGCGAGCAGCACGCCACCGAGGCTGGCCTGGGTGGCGGTGGGGGCGACGGCGGCGGACGTGCCGGACGCGCTCATCGCGCGGCGCCGCGGCAGGGAGAAGAGGACACGTGCATGCCGCCATTCTACGGCGCCACAGCGAACCAGCCGCCGGATCGGGGCGACCTCAGCGCATCAGCACCACTTCCTCGGCCGAAGTCGGATGGATCGCCACGGTGTCTTCCAGTTGCTGCTTGGTCACGCCCAACTTCAATGCCACCGCAAAGCCCTGCAGGATCTCGTCGGCCCCATCGCCGAGCAGGTGGACGCCGACCACACGCTCCTCGGCGCCAACGCACACCAGCTTGAACAGGCTGCGCTGCGGCGAATCGGCCAGCGCCTGCAGCATCGGCCGGAAATTGCTGCGGTACAAGGTCACCGCGTCGGCGCCATAGCGCTCGCGTGCCTGCTCCTCGCCCAATCCCACCTGGCCCAGCGGCGGATGCGAGAACACCACGCTGGGCACGTTCTCGTAGTCCAGCCGCGCCTGCGGCCGGTCGCCGAACACGCGGTCCATCAGCTTGCGCCCGGCGGCGATCGCCACCGGGGTCAGGCCGACCTTGCCGGCCACGTCGCCGATCGCATACAGCCCAGGCACGTCGGTGTTCTGGTAGTCGTCCACCACGATCTCGTGCTTGTCGCCCAGGCGCACACCCAGCGCCTCCAGGCCGAGGTCGCGCGTGTTGGGGCGGCGCCCGATCGCGAAGAACACCTTGTCGACGCTCTCGCCGGGCTGCCCCTGCGCATCGACCACGCACAGGCCCTCGCCGCTGCGGCGCAGGGCGCTGGCGCGGTAACCGAAATGCAGGCGCACGCCCTGGTGGCGCAGGTTATCGGCAAGCTGCCGTGCCAGTTCCGCGTCGAACCGCTCCAGCAGGCGCTCGCCCTGCACGTATAACTCCACCCGGCTGCCCAGCGCCTGCAGCAGTCCTGCCAGTTCCACCGCGATATAGCCGCCGCCGACGATCGCCACCCGCGGCGGCGCCTCGCAGAGATTGAAGAAGTCGTCGGAGACCAGGCCCAGCTCGGCGCCGTCGATGTTCGGCCGCAGCGCGTGCGCGCCGGTGGCGATCACCACGTGCTTGGCGCTGACCCGCACGCCGTCGTCGCATTCGACGGTGTGCGCATCGACCAGCCGGCCGCGCCGCGGGATCAGCACCACGCCGTCGGCATCCAGGCGGCGCCGGTAGCTGGCGTGGATGTTGCCGATGTAGCCCTGGCGATGCGCCACCAGTTCCGCCCAGGACAGCGTGGCCTCGGGAATGGCGAAGCCGACCGCGCGCGCCAGATCGATGCGTTCGACCAGATCCGCCGCCAGCCACATCGCCTTCTTCGGCACGCAGCCGACGTTGACGCAGGTCCCGCCGAGCGCGCTCGGCTCCAGGATCGCCACCCGTGCGCCATGGCTGGCGGCGCGGAAGGCGGTGGCCAGGCCGCCGGACCCGCCGCCCAGCACAAGAAGGTCGTAATCGCGGATCGCCCCGTTCACGGCGCACGCTCGGCGCGCGGCGGGGTCGCATCGGGCGCGGCGCGGTGCGCGCGGTTCACATCGTCCATCGGCTGTCCTGTCGCATGTCTCGGTCGCCGCGGAGCATGCCATGGGCGACCGCGCGGCAGATGTGAGGACGCCGCCGCAGTACCTGCGCTCAGGCCGCGTCGCGTCGGCGCATCGGCTGCCAGCGCAGGTAGCTGGCCGAGCGCCACAGCCACTCCACCGGGCCGAAGCGGAACCGCTGCAGCCACCAGTGCGACAGCGCCACCTGCATCGCGAACAGCGCGACCGCGAACGGGATCTGCCAGGCGCGTGGCAATCGCTCGAAATAGCCGAAGCCGTAGCCGTAGAACAACGTGGTGCACACCAGCGACTGCAGCAGATAGTTGCTCAGCGCCATGCGCCCGGCCGGCGCCAGCCACTGCAGCGCCGGTGCGGCGCGCACCAGCCAGGCCGCATAGCCCAGTGCCATCAGGCCGCTGGCGACGCTGGCCAGGGCGTAGGCACAGGTCAGGCGCAGATCCAGCCGCGCCGGGTCCATCCACGGCTCCAGCCGGAAGCTCAGCAGCATCAGCGCCAGGCCCAGCGGCAGCACACCCCAGCGCAGCACGGCGAGCAGCCGCGGGAAGCGCTGCGGCTGTGCGGCCAGGCCGCTGCGCACGCACCAGGCGCCGAGCAGGAACATGCCGAAGATGGTCGGCGCATTGAACAGCAGCCCGCTCAGCGATTCGACCAAGTCGCGCGCGCGTTGCGCAGTGGCCTGGGCGTAGCTGCCGTGGCCGAACACCTCGCGCTGCTGCGCCAGCGCCGCCGCGCCGTGCTGCGCCTGCTCGGCCATGTCCCGATGCCACTGCGCCGCACCGTGCGGATCGGCCTGCGCCGCCCAGGCGGCGGCGCCGATCAACAGCCACAGCGCCGGCGCGAACAGGTACACCACCAGCGCCATGCCGGGCAGCCAGCGCGTGGGCGCCTCGCGGAACGCCAGCAGCATGAACGCCAGCAGCGCATAGCTGACCAGGATGTCGCCGGACCACAGCAGCACGGCATGCAGCAGGCCGATCAGCAGCAGCCCCGCGCTGCGGCGCAGGAAGAAACCACCGAACGGCCGCCGCGCGATCTCGGCGCGCTGCGCCATCACTGCAAAGCCCATGCCGAACAGCAGCGAGAACAAGGTGTAGAACTTGCCCTGCACCAGGATGTAGACCAGGGCGTCGGCGATGCGGTCGGCGCCGCGCAGCGCCGGATCCAGACCGGTCATCGCCGCGTCCAGCGGGCCGACGAAGCCCTCGATGTTCATCAGCAGGATGCCCAGCAGGGCGAAGCCGCGCAGCACGTCCAGCGTGGCGATGCGCTCGGCGGGCGCGACGGGCTGCAACACGGGGGCGGAAGTGGCCAAGGCGGCACCGGGCGGAAGGCCGGCGATGTCCCTCGCCGCGATCAGGAAGGCCGCCGGCGTCCGCAGCGGCACGATGGCGCCGCTGCGTGCGGCGCCAGGGCTGGCGGCACCGGCGCGACCGGCACCGCCGCCAACGCACTCAGTGGTGGTGGCCGCCGTCGCCGTGCACGTGGCCGTGCTCGATCTCTTCGGCGCTGGCCTCACGCACGTCGACGATCTCCACGTCGAAGTGCAGGTCCTTGCCGGCCATCGGGTGGTTGAGGTCGACGTCGACCACGCTCATGCCGACCTTCTGCACGGTGACCGCGCGCGGGCCGAAGTTGGTCTGCAGCACCACCTGGCTCCCCGGCTGCAGCTTGGCCGCGCCGAAATGCTTCTTCGGCACGCGCTGGCTCAGGCCCTCGCGGTACTCGCCATAGGCGTCCTTGGCGGCCACGTCGACACCGAAGCTGTCGCCGGCGGCCTTGTCCATCATCGCGTTCTCCAGGCCCGGGATGATGTTGCCGTGGCCGACCAGGATCACCAGCGGATCGCGGTCCTTGGAGCTTTCGATCGGTTCTTGACCGACTTCCGAAACGGTGTAGTGGAAACGGACGACGCGGTCTTTTTCGATCTTCATGTGCACTCTGCGCTGTGGCTGCCGGGGGCAGACGGGATGGGCGGCTTGTCGGCCGCCGGGAGCGCCGCCATGATGGCGGCCTTCTGAGGTCGCGCATTATCCCGGCTCCATGCACAACACGCCAGTTTCGCCGCGCGGCCGCCGCGCGTTCCCGTGGTGGCTTCCGCTGCTGTGCACCGCCGCGCTGGCGGCCTGCGGACGCCACGAGGTCCGCCACACCCGGCCGGCACCGGTGGCGGTGCGCGAGTGGCCGCAGGTGGCGCCGGCCGACCCGGGCGCGGCCAACGCAGTGCTGATGCGGGCGCTGGGCCTGGTCGGCACGCCCTACCGCTACGGCGGCAACACCCCCGAGTCCGGCTTCGACTGCAGCGGCCTGGTCGCCTACGTCTACCGCGACATGCTCGACCTGCGACTGCCGCGCACCTCGCGCGAACTGGCTGCGGTGCAGGGACCGCGGATCGATCCGCAGCGCCTGAGCACCGGCGACCTGGTGTTCTTCGGCAGCGCGGGAAATGTGACTCACGTTGGAATTTATGTCGGTGAAGGCCGCTTCGTGCACGCTCCCAGCACGGGCGGCACGGTGCGCCTGGATTCGCTGGACGGGGCATACTGGCGGGACCACTACACCGGCGCAAAGCGGGTTTTGCGCTGAACTGTGATTTCACCCACATTCATAATTACGAAAATTTAACCTTATTTGAACTTCCTATTTCTGTCTACAAGGCATGATCCCCCATCGTTTTATTTTGTGATCCAAGCGTGACGACCGAAGCCCAGACCTCTCCAGGCAAGCCCGCCGTTCCCCGCCGGACCGCTTTCCGCCTCTTCTGCACCGCCTCGCTCTGTTTCTCGGCCCTTCCGGCCCTGGCCCAGACCGCTCCCGCCGACACCGTCGTCCCGGAAGCGATCGCGACCGTCGCCCCCGCTCCCGCCCAGGTGAGCGCCACCGCGACCACCGCCCAGGCGACCGCGCAGACCCCCAACATCACCACGTCGGCCAAGCCGGCCGCCGCCCAGGCGCCCGCACCGTCGCGCAGCAAGGCCGACGCCGCCGCCACCGCCACCCTGGCCGCCCTGCTGCCGCACCTGGCCGCCAACGACACCATTCCGCTGATGGACCGCTCGGCGATGTTCGCCGGCGACATCAGCCGCCTGCTGGCCAACTACGACGTGTCCCAGCCGGTCCCGCGCGAAGGCGTGGTGCCGGGCGGCGACAAGGTCCAGTCCGTGCTCAAGCGCGCCATGGCGCTGCTGGGCACCCCGTACCGCTGGGGCGGCGAAGACACCGAAGGCTTCGACTGCAGCGGCCTGGTCGGCTACGTGTTCCGCACCGCGCTGGGCATCGAACTGCCGCGCGTGTCGCGCGAGATGGCCCGCGAGGCCAATGCCCAGCTGATCAAGGACCGCGACGCGCTGGCGCCGGGCGACCTGGTGTTCTTCGGTCGCAAGGGCCGCGTCGACCATGTCGGCCTGTACGTCGGCGAGGGCCGCTTCCTGCACGCCCCCAGCCGCGGCAAGGACGTGCGCGTGGACACGCTGACCTCCGGCTACTGGGGCGAGAAGTTCGTGCAGGCGCGCCGCGTGGCGATGTAAGCCGTCCGCTCCGGAGATACCGCACAGAAAAGGCCGCTGGGGACAGCGGCCTTTTTGGTTGTGACGTTTCGCGGCCGCCCGGCTGGCGGTCGTGCCACTGGCACCGACGCGGCCGCCCTCAGGCGGTGGCAACGATCGCGCGCACGTCCTTGTCGATCCGCAACGCGCCGTCGCCATGCGCAAACGCCGCCTCTACCGCCTGCCGCAAGGCTGACGCGTGCGCCTGCGGCGGCAACGGCAGACTCTGCAGATAGGCCATGACGTCCTCGGGATCGGTGCAGACCAGCACGTCGTCGAAGCGTGCGACCCGGACCTGCGCGAAGTGCATGGCGAACAGGCGCGCGCCCGCCTCCGCGTCCAGGCGCAGGGTGGACGGGTCGCGGTCCGGGCCACCGGCCACTCCGGCGACCAGTTGCGCGAGTTGACGCATGTTGTCGCGACCATTGAGCACCGCCAGTACTGCCGCGCCTGGACGAACGATGCGCCGCAGCTCGCGCACGCCCGCATGCGGATCGGGCAAGTGGTAGAGCATATGCACGGCCAGTGCGGCGTCGATGCTGGCATCGCGCAGCGGCAGGCGCATCGCGTCGCCGACCACACCCCGTGGCCGCAACGCCACCGCTTGCGCCAATGCCGCAGCGACCATGGCCGGCGAGCGATCCAGCAATTGCAATGCCAGCGATGGCGGCCACTGCCCGGCGAGCGCGCCCCACAGCTGGCCGGTGCCGCAGCCGATATCGGCCACGCGCAGGTCTGCGGCCAGCGGCACCTGCGCGCGCAACCACGGGTACCAATCGCCGCGGCCGTACTTGGCGTGCAGCGACTTACGCTGCACCAGCCGCTGTGTATCGCCGTATTGCCGCTGTAGTTCCGCGCTGTCCGCCTGGAGCGTCATCGTCGCCGTCCGCGTTGCCCGCCGGCACGATACGCTGTCCGCCTCGATCGCGTCACCGGAACTTCGATGACACCACGCCCCTCGCCTGCCTCGCAGTCCTGCCGTGCCGATGAGCCCGTCCGTCGGGTCGCGTCATGGCCGCAATTGCAAGCGCTGCGCTGATGCCGGCCAAGCACGTCCTGCCCACGCCCGCCCAGGCGCTGGCGATCGCGCAATCGCTGCTGTCCACCCGCTACGCCGACGCGGCGTTCGGCTTCGCCGCCGGCTCGATCCTGCGCGGCGAAGGCACGCATCTCTCCGATCTCGACCTGGTCGTGGTCTATGAGCGCCTGCCGGCCGCACGCCGCGAATCGTTCCTCGCCGACGGCATGCCCGTCGAAGCCTTCGTGCACGACCCGGGCACGCTGGCCTGGTTCGTCGACGAAGACGCCGCCCGCGGCCGCCCCAGCCTGCTGCACATGATCGCCGAGGGCACCCTCGTCGGCACCGCGACCGAATCCGCACGCAGCCTGCAAGGCCGAGTCGCCGCGCGGCTGCAGGCCGGGCCGCCGCCGCTGACGCAGGCGCAACGGGACGCGCTGCGCTACGAGATCACTGACCTGGTCGACGACCTGTGCGGCGAGCGCAGCGCCGCCGAGATCCTCGCCATCGGCGCCCTGCTGCATCCGCGCCTGGCGGAACTGGCGCTGCGCGGAAGCGGCCATTGGTACGGCAGCGGCAAGTGGGTGCCGCGCCTGCTGGCACGGATGGATCCGGCGGTGGGCGCGCGCTTCGAGCAGGCCTTCGCCGCGCTGTTCGCCAATGCCGACTGTGCGCCGGTGCTGGCACTGGCGCAGCAGGAACTGGCCGTGCACGGCGGCCGCCTGTTCGACGGCGACTGCCGCATCGCGCCCGCGGACTGGCGCGCCTGAGCCAGCGCGTGGGCGCGCGCCCTCAGCCGTGGTAGTGGGCGATGGTGTCCTCGATGCCCTTGCTCAGCTCCATCACCTTCTGCGCGTACTCGGCCAGGCGATGGTCTTCCGGCGTGTCCGGATGCCAGGCCGGCACCGCGGTCGGGCGGCCTTCGACGCCGTCCAGGGCCACGAACACGATGATGCAATGCGTGCACAGACGCGGCTCGCCGCCCATCGGATCGCGGGCGCGCACCTCGATGGCGAAATGCATGCTGCTGGTGCCGGTGTGGACCAGCTTGGCGCCGACCGTGACCATGTCGCTGATGCGGATCGGCGAGACGAAGCGGATGCCGCCTACCGCCACGGTCACGCTGTAGTGGCCGCTCCAGCCCACCGCCGCGGCGTAGCCGACCTGGTCGATCCACTTCATCACCACGCCGCCGTGGACCTTGCCGCCGTAGTTGACGTCGATCGGTTCGGCCAGGAAGCGGAAGGTCAGCTCGCGTTGCGTGCCGCTCATCGGGAGTCCATGCAGGGGAAGAAGGCGGCAGTCTGCCATGCGCCGCCGCCGCCAATCGCAACGGCGCCGCAATAAGGTGTCGCCGCAGACGCGCCGGCAGCCGGCGGCGCCGGCTAGGCCGCGGCCAGCGCGAGATTGTCGCGCTTGCGGATGCACAGCCACGGAAAGTGCGGCTGGCGCCAGCGCAACGCCCGCAGGCAGCGCACCGACAACCGCCGTGGGTCGAACAAGCGGCGCAACACGATGCCGTCCAGTACCGCCTCGGTGTGCTGGTGGTACTGCTGCGCCAGTTCGGCGCAGCCCAGGCCGCTGAAGTAGCGCAGGCTGCGCGCGGCGCTGGCCCTGGCTTGCTCGACGTCGGCGTAGAACGGGCTGTCGAGGATGTGCAGTTCGCCGTCGTGCTGCAGCAGCTGCAGCAGGCGTGCGATCAGCGCACGCGGATCGGCGAAGTATTGGAGGCAGGCCGGCACCACCACGACATCGAACCGCTGCGCCGGCAGCGGCAAACGCAGGATGTCACCGGCGACGAAGCTCAACCGCGGCGCGTCGGCGAAGACCCGCGCCGCCTGCGCCAGTTCGGTGCGATTGACGTCGACACCGCAGACTTCGCGCTGCAGGCCGCTGGCCAGGCGATACGACAGCCAGCCGTTGCCGCAGCCGAGTTCCAGCAGAGGACCGTCGCCGCCACGCGCACGCAGATGGCGCAACAGGCGCCGGCACGATTCGGCGCGCACCCGCCATTCGTGACTGGCGCCGAGCGCGCCGGGCGGCTGCGGCAGCGTGCGCACCTGCGCGTCGCTGTAGAGACGGCCTTCGCGGCGGCGCACGTCCAGGTAGCGCTGCTCGAACGGGTCGTCCGGCAGCGCGTCGTGCACCAGCACACCCGCGTGCAGCGTCAGCCCGGGCAACTGTCGCAGCTGCGCGCGCAGGCTCTCGGCAGGCGTACTCACGGACGCATCAACGCACCTGGCCGGAACCGTCGACCGGCGGATCTTCCAGGCCGACATTGCTCGGGGCGGCCTCGTAGATGGTGCGATCGAGCAGGCCGGTCTCCTTGGCCACCAGCACCGGCACCAGCATCTGCCCGGTCACGTTGGTCATGGTGCGCATCATGTCCAGCACGCGGTCGATGGCGTACAGGTAGCCGATCACCTCCAGCGGCAGGTTGGCCGCGCTCAGCACCACCGTGGCCATCACCACCGCGGTGCCGGGCACGCCGGCGGTGCCGAAGCTGCCCAGCACCGAGGCGATCAGCACCACGAAATACTGGTTGGCGGTCAGCGGCACGCCGGTGTACTGGGCGATGAACACCGCGCACAGCGCCGGGAAGATCGCGCCGCAGCCATCCATCTTGATGCTGGCCCCCAGCGGCACCGCGAACGCGGCGTAGTCCTTGTTGACGCCGAGGTTGTGGGTGATCGAGCGCAACGCCACCGGCATCGCGGCGAAGCTGGAGGAACTGACGAAGGCCACCTGCATGCCCGGCGCGGCACCGCGGAAGAACTTCCACGGATTGAGTCCGTGCACCAGCAGCAGGCCGCTGTACACCACTACGATGTGGATCGCGCAGGCCAGGTACAGCGCCAGCACGAAATTGCCGAACGGCAGCAGCTTGCCGAACCCATAGCCGCCGACCAGCGCGGCGATCAGGCCGAAGGTGCCGAGCGGGGTCATCTCCAGCACGAAGCGGGTGACCTGGATCATGATCTCGCTCATCTGTTTGGTGAGCTTGCGCGCCTCGGCCACGCGCTCGCCGAGCTTGACCATGGCAAAGCCCAGCAGCGCGGCGAAGAAGATCACCGGCAGAATCGAACCGCGCCCGGCCGCCAGCACGGTCTCGCCAGCGGCATTGGCCTTGGTGCCGATGCCGGTCAGCGCATAGAACGGGTTGGACGGCACCACGTCCAGCAGCACCTGCACCGGGCTGGGCACGTCGCGCGGGGTCCAGGCGCTGTCCACGCGCAGGCCCAGGTGGCCGGCGCCCGGCTGCAGCACCGTGCCCACGGCCAGGCCGACGCCGACCGCCAGCGCCGCGGTGACCACGAACCACAGGAAGGTGCGCCCGCCCAGCTTGGCCACCGACTGCTGTCCGTGCAGCGCCGAGATCGCGTTGATGACCGCGAAGAACACCAGCGGCACCGCGATCATCTTGATCAGGGTGACGTACAGATCGCCCAGCGGCTTGAACCAGGTCTCGGCGGTCGGCCCCAGCGCCCAGCCCGCCAGGGCGCCCAGCAGGAAGCCGGCGACCACGCGCTGCCAGAACGGAATGCGTAACCAGGCCGTCACCAGTTTCATCGACGCTGTCCAGAGAGATCGGGGGGTTTCGCACGATAGCGCACCCCGGCAGCAGCGACGACGCCATGGCTGGAAAGGCGCGATGTCATCGGCGTGCCTTGTCGCAGTCGGCATAATGCAGGGGACTTCGTTGTTCAGGACCCGTTCTGCGTATGCGCCTACCCGTTTCCGCCCTCGCCGCCGCCTCCACCCTGCTGCTGGGCGCCTGCGCCAGCACGCCGCACGCGCCGGCCGCCAGCGCCAACGTCGCGCCGATCGTCGTCCCCGCCGTGGCCCATCCGGCCGGCGAGACCCCGGCCTGGTGGTACCGCAGCGGCGCCGCCAAGGCCGCCAACAACGGTGCGATGCGCGGCAAGGCCAAGAACGTCATCCTGTTCCTTGGCGACGGCATGAGCCTGACCACGGTCGCCGCCGCGCGCATCCTGGATGGTCAGCGCAAGGGCGCCTCGGGCGAGGAGAACCAGTTGTCGTGGGAGGCGTTCCCCGCCACCGCGCTGAGCAAGACCTACAACACCGATTCGCAGACGCCCGACTCGGCCGGCACCATGACCTCGATCACCACCGGGGTGAAGACCCACATGGGCGCGATCGGCGTGTCCGCCGGCAAGCGCGACGCCTGCGCCGACAGCCTCGGCAAGCAGTTGCTGAGCTGGCTGGAACTGGCCGACAGCGCCGGCATGGGCACCGGCATCGTCACCACCACCCGGCTGACCCACGCCACCCCGGCCGCGACCTATGCGCACGTGCCCGAGCGCAACTGGGAGAGCGATGCCGACCTGCCGGAGAAGGCCGTGGCCGAAGGCTGCCGCGACATCGCCCAGCAGATGGTGAGCGCGCGCTTCGGGCGCGGCCCGCAGGTGATGCTGGCCGGCGGCCGCGGCCAGTTCACCACCGTCGAGCAGCGCGACCCCGAGTACGACGACAAGGTCGGCCTGCGCCTGGACGGCCGCGATCTGGTCGGCGAATGGCGCCAGCGCCATCCGCAGGGCGCCTACGTGTGGACCCGCGGGCAACTGGAAGCGGCGCAGAACGCGCCGGCGCTGCTGGGCCTGTTCGAGCCGGACCACATGCAGTTCGACCACGACCGCGACCGCAGCGCCAATGGCGACCCGAGCCTGGCCGAGATGACCAAGGCCGCGATCCGTACCCTGTCGCAGGACAAGAACGGCTATGTGCTGATGGTCGAAGGCGGCCGCATCGACCACGCGCACCACGCCGGCAACGCCTACCGCGCGCTGGACGAGACCATCGCCCTGTCACAGGCGGTGCAGGCCGCGGCGGACGCGACCTCGGCCGAGGACACGCTGATCATCGTCACCGCCGACCATTCGCATACGCTGAACTTCGTCGGCTACCCGCAGCGCGGCAACCCGATCCTGGGCAAGGTGCGCGGCACCAGCGGCGAGGACGCCAATACCGGCGACCTGGCGCTGGACGGCAACGGCCAGCCCTATGCCACGCTCAGCTACGCCAACGGCCCCGGCTACACCGGCGCCAGCAACCAGCAGCCGGCCGGCATCAAGACCTTCCCGCATGCGCCGAGCAATTTCGAGCCAGCCAACGGCCGTCCCGACCTGACCCACGTCGACACCGAAAGCCCGGATTTCATGCAGGAAGCGCTGGTGCCGACCAAGGCCGAGACCCATGGCGGCGACGACGTCGGCATCTGGGCGCGCGGCCCCGGCAGCAACGCGTTCCGCGGCAGTCTGGAAGAGAACGTGATCTACCACGTGATCGTGCAGGCCACCCCGACCCTGCGCGCGCGGCTGTGCCAGGCCGGCACCTGCAACGGCGACGGCGTGCCGGTGGAACTGCCCAAGCCGGCGGCATTCATGACCAGCGCCGCCACCGCGCAATGAGGCGGTGTCGGCCGCACCGCGGCCGCCTGCGCGTGGCCGTTGCGTTGCTCGCAGGGTTCGCTGCGTTTACAGCGCTCGGCACGGTGCCGGCGGCCGCGGCGCAACCGGCCACCGAGGCCTGCCGACTGGGCGACCCGAACAGCGATCGGCCGGTGGTGCCGGGCTGTCGGCTCGGCGCCGACGAACGCCTGGTACTGACGCCACAGGCGCTGCGGCGCCTGACGTTCGATCGCGACGGGCTGGCGCTGCTGAGCGTCGGCGCACGCTTCTACTACGTGCGCGCCGATGGCCGCAGCCTGCCGGTGATCACCTGGGACAACGGTCCGGATGGATTCACTGAAGGGCTGACCCGCGGCATCTTTCACGGCCGCATCGGCTTCTACGACCGGCAACTGCGCGAGGTGATCGCGCCAGTCCACGACTTCGCCTGGCCGTTCGAGCAGGGCGTCGCCGCGGTATGCGACGGCTGCAGCGCGGGCACGCCCGACACCGACGGTCATACGCCGATGCAGGGTGGCCGCTGGTACTCCATCGACCGCCACAACCGCGAAGTGCCGGCGCCCAAGCGCTGAGCCGATGATCGTGTGCGGCATGGCCGCGTTGTTGCGGAGAAGGTCGCCAAGGCTGGTTCTCTGCAACGCGTCTCTTTGAATCTCCAGCGATGTCGCGGAAAGCGCATCGTCCGCGAGGTGAGACATCCCCGCGTCGGGACTGAAGTCCCTCCCACATGGGGCTACCTCACGTTGCGCGGCTTCAAGCGCCGTCGCGCGCTGGCGGCGGGCCAGTCGTCGCGTGCTGGCGACCAACATCGAGCGGGCACCAGGCTGAGCAAGCATTTGGGACAGACACGAGTGCCGACAATTGCTCTTGTGGGAGGGACTTAAGTCCCGACGCATTGAACTGAAAGGCGTCGGAACTCTGGCCGCAGGCCGGTCGTCGCGCACTGGCCGCCGGCATCGAGCGGGCAACGGGCTGAGCAAGCAGTCTGGATAATCCCGAGTGCCGACACCTGCTCTTGTGGAAGGGACTTCAGTCCCAACGCGTTGAACTGAAAGGCGTCGGAACTCTGGCCGCAGGCCAGTCGTCGCGCACTGGCGGCCGACATCGAGCAGGCAACAGCTGAGCAAGCAGTCCGGATAGCCCCGAGTGCCGACACCTGCTCTTGTGGGAGGGACTTCAGTCCCGACGCGTTGAACTGAAAGGCGTCGGAACTCTGGCCGCAGGCCGGTCGTCGCGCACTGGCCGCCGACATCGAGCGGGCAACGGGCTGAGCAAGCAGTCTGGATAGTCCCGAGTGCCGACACCTGCTCTTGTGGGAGGGACTTCAGTCCCGACGCGATTAGCTGAAAGGCATCGGGACTGAAATTCCTCCCACAACGCTGCCAAGCGCAAAGATGTCGCCATGCCACGCTTCGCGCTGACGTGCGCTTGCGTCTACAGTGACGCGATGCCGCCGCACGCTTCTACGTCCCCGTTGTCCGCACTCGCCGCCGCGCTGCCCGATCCGGCACCGGCGCCGCTGCTGCTCGGCCTCAGCGGCGGGCTGGATTCGACCGTGCTGCTGCACCTGCTCGCGCAGCAGCCGTCGTACCGCCACGCCGGCCTGCGCGCGCTGCATGTGCACCACGGCCTGCATGCCGACGCCGACGCCTGGGCCGCGCAGTGCGCGCAGCTGTGCGCCGCGCTGGCGGTGCCGCTGCAGGTGGTGCGGGTGCAGGTGCCGCGCGACAGCGGCGATGGCCTGGAAGCGGCCGCGCGGCAAGCACGGCGCCAGGCCTTCGCGCAGGCGCTGCAGCCCGGCGAATGGCTGGCGCTGGCACAGCACCGCGACGACCAGGCCGAAACCTTCCTGCTGCGCGCGCTGCGCGCGTCCGGGCCCGACGGCCTGGCGGCGATGCAGGCGCTGTCCGACTTCGCCGGCAGCCGCCTGTGGCGGCCGCTGCTGGCGCAACCACGCAGCGCGCTGCACGCCTATGCGCAGCAGCACGGCCTGCAGTGGATCGACGACCCCAGCAACGCCGACCCCGGCTTCGACCGCAATTTCCTGCGCCTACAGGTGCTGCCGCTGCTGCGCCAGCGCTGGCCGCACGCCGACGCCGCCCTCGCCCGCAGCGCGCAGCTATGCGCCGACGCCAGTGCACTGCTGGAGGCGGACGACCGCACGGCGCTCGATGCGCTGCAGGACGCCCCGGGTGCTCCGCTGCCACTCGCCCCGCTGCGCGCCCTGCCTGCGGCGCGGCGCGCGCGCGTGCTGCGACGCTGGGTCGCACAGGCCGGCCTGCCGCCATTGCCGGCGGCCGGCCTGGCCGCGATCGAACGCGACCTGCTGCAGCCGCGCGCAGATGCTTCGGCGCAGTTCGCCTGGCACGGCGCCTGCGTGCGCAGTTGGCGCGACATGCTGTACGCCGAGCGCGACCTCGCGCCCTGGCCTGCGGACTGGCAGGCGCAGTGGGACGGCCGCGCGCCGCTGGCGTTGCCCGATGGCCGCCGCCTGCACCTGCGCGCCGACACCACGCTGGCCTTCGATACGCCGCTGCTGGTGCGCGCGCGCCGCGGCGGCGAACGTCTGCTTCTGCCAGGTCGGACGCAGTCGCAGGCACTGAAGCACCTGCTGCAGACGCAGGCCTTGCCACCCTGGCAGCGCATGCGACTGCCGCTGCTGTTCGACGCCACACAACTGCTGGCTGCCGGCCCGGACCTGCTGGCCGCGCCGCTGCACGATTGGCTGCAGGCGCGCGCCGCGCACCTGACGCTGGATCCGCCGGCCGTGGCGGCGCCCGCCTCGCATTGACCCTGCCGCCGTCGCCGCGCACACTTTCGCCATGCCCAAGAAGTCCCAAGACGATGCCTCCCCGGTCGCGCGCTTCGAGCAGTCGCTCGAGGAGCTGGAAGTGCTGGTGGAGAAGATGGAAGCCGGCGACCTGAGCCTGGAGCAGTCGCTCAGCGCCTACGAGCGCGGCGTGGGCCTGTATCGGCAATGCCAGCAGGCGCTGGAGCAGGCCGAGTTGCGCGTGCGCCTGCTCAGCGATCCCGAGCAGCCCGAGAGCGCCGAACCCTTCGATCCCGTGCCGCCCCATGGTGGCTGACGCGGCGTTCGCGCACTGGCGCGAGCGGGTGGAAACCGGGCTGCAGGCGCAGTTGCCGGCGGCCACGCTGGCGCCGCAGCGCCTGCACGCGGCGATGCGCCACGCCACCCTCGGCGGCGGCAAGCGCATGCGCCCGCTGCTGGTCTACGCCAGCGGCGCGCTGTTCGGCGCCGACGCCGCGCGCCTGGATGCACCGGCGCTGGCGGTGGAACTGATCCACGCCTATTCGCTGGTCCACGACGACCTGCCGGCGATGGACGACGATGCCCTGCGCCGCGGCCAGCCGACCGTGCACATCGCCTTCGACGAAGCCACCGCGATCCTCGCCGGCGACGCGCTGCAGAGCCTGGCGTTCGCGTTGCTGGCCAATGCCGAGGACGCGGCGGCACCGCTGCGCGTGCAGTGGCTGCAGACCCTGGCCGAGGCCGCTGGCGCGGCCGGCATGTGCGGCGGCCAGGCATTGGACATCGACGCCACCGGCCGCGTGCAGGCCTTGGCCGACCTGCAACGCATGCATGCGCTGAAGACCGGCGCGCTGATCCGCGCCAGCGTGCGCCTGGGCGCGCTCGGCGGTGGCGCCGACGCCGCCGCGCTCGCGCAATTGGACAGCTTCGCCACCGCGCTGGGCCTGGCTTTCCAGGTGCGCGACGACATCCTCGACGTGGAAGCCAGCTCCGAACAGCTCGGCAAGACCGCCGGCAAGGACGTCGCGCAGGCCAAGTCCACCTACCCTGCCCTGCTGGGCATGGATGGCGCCAAGGCCAAGCTGGCCGAGCTGGCGCAGGCGATGCAGGACAGCCTGCACGGCTATGGCGCTGCCGCCGATGCACTGGCGGCGCTGGCGCGGCTCGCGGTCGATCGCGCGCACTGATCGCCACGCTCGGCGCGTGCGATCGGTGCGGCTGGGTCGCACGCGTCATTAGCCGCAGATGCGATGCACCGCATCCGCGAAACCAGGGATGGATGCTGGCGCTGGCCGCGCGCAGCCCGTGATGACCAGAGGCGCTGTTGCAGGAGCGGCTTCAGCCGCGACAGACGGCATCGGTCATGCCTGTCGCGGCTGAAGCCGCTGCTACATGGGCTTGCGGTGAGTGTCTGGGGCAATGTAGGAGGGACTTCAGTCCCGACTGCTTTCGCGGTCCGATCGTCCGCCACGCTGGTCGTCGCGGATGCATGACGGTTGACTCCCACACCAGGCGACCAGGCGCATCTCACGCCACGGCAACCCGCGTTGCCGCAAAAATTCCGACGCAGCGCATACCGCTGCAGATCGCGATGACGCCGGCTGCGGCGAATGGAGATCTCGGACGTCCTCATCGCCTTCGGCAAACGCCGCCACCAGCACGATCTCCACGCACGCACACGCACAGTGCGAGCGTGATCGCCACATGGCCTATCCGCAACGCTGCGCTCGATCCAGTGCATGCCGCTGCGGCAAGGCCGCTGCAGCGCGACACTCACATGCGGCGATGTCTGTCCGCGATGCCGATACTGAGACCTGGCGCGCGCTTCGCTGGACGAAATCGAAGACAAACACACCTGCGACGCGCACGCGCGCATCACCGGGCTAGTTTGCTTCGGCCCCTGTCACGGGGCGCCCACTTTCGACGGAGAGAGACTGCATGAAACACGCATCCCGGATCTCGGCAGCGATCGGCTTCAGCCTGGTCGGCATCATCTCGGCGGCCACGGCGCAATCGCAACTCACGCGCACGCCCGCGCCGCTGCAGGTCGAACTGACGCCGGTCGCCGACGCCGACGGCCAGCAGCGCGGCCAGATGGCGGTGACCGTGCGCAACACCGGCACGCAGGTCGCACGCGTGCCCAAGTGGGAACTGCCGCTGGGCGATCTCGACAACGCCCTGTTCCAGGTCCAGCGCGACGGCAAGCCGGTGGATTACGTCGGGCGCCTGGTCAAGCGCGCCGCGCCGCGCGCCGAGGACATGGTGTTGCTGCAGCCGGGCGAAGCGAAGCAGGCGCAGATCGACCTGAGCCGCGCCTACGACCTGACCCGCAGCGGCACCTACAGCATCCGCCTCGACGCGCCGCTGCAGGGCGCCGCGCTCGCCGATGGCGCGCGCATGCTGCGCGCCGACGGCGAGCCGCAGACCCTGTCCAGCGCGCCGCTGACGGTATGGCTGGATGGCGGCCGCGGCCATGCGGTGCGCAACGACTTGATGGTCGGCCCGCAGGCGGTGGTCAACGGCGTCAACTACGCCTCGTGCAGCACCAGCCAGATCAGCACCATCGGCAGCGCGGTGAACGCGGCACGCACCTACTCGCAGAACGCCAAGACCTACCTCAACGGCGGCAGCACCGGCGCGCGCTACACCACCTGGTTCGGCGCCTACAACGCCAGCCGCTACAGCACCGCCACGTCCAACTTCGTCAACATCGATTCGGCGATCGACCAGAACAACGGCCAGATCACCATCAATTGCGGCTGCAGCGACAGTTCCTACGCCTACGTGTATCCGAACCAGCCGTACCAGATCTACGTCTGCAATGCGTTCTGGAGCGCGCCGCTGACCGGCACCGACTCCAAGGCCGGCACCCTGATCCACGAAATGAGCCACTTCAGCGTGGTCGCCGGCACGCAGGACACCGCGTACGGCCAGAGCGCGGCCAAGAGCCTGGCCAAGAGCGATCCGGCGCGCGCGGTGAAGAACGCCGACAGCCACGAGTACTTCGCCGAGAACAATCCGTCGCAGAACTGAGTCCGGCACGCCGGTGATGTCCCCGGGCGCCGACCTCGCGTCGGCGCCCGGTTCGCGTGCGGCCCAGGCCGCACGCTCTATGCCCGCGTGGTGTCCTAGGCCACCAAACCCTCCAACCTGGGCAGCCCCGCGCTGCCGGGAAACACCTGGGTGTCCAGCGCGCGCTCGGACACGCCCAGATGCGCGCCGAGCACGTGCCGGAACAGGCTGCGCAGGTCGCTGGTGGCGCGCAGGTCGCGGCCCTCGTTCAAGGCCCGCGGCGACAGGCCGGGCCAGTCTCCGGCGATGCGCCCGCCGCGCACCGCGCCGCCGGCCAGGAACGCCACCCCGCCGGTGCCATGGTCGGTCCCGCCGGTCCCGTTCACCGCCGCGGTGCGGCCGAACTCGGTCACCACCGCGACCACGCTGCGCGACCAGCAGGCCTGCGCGCCATCGTGGAACGCGCGCAGCCCCGCATCCAGTTCGCCCAGCTTGCGCTGCAGCACCGCGGCCTGGTTGCCGTGGGTATCCCAGCCGGCATCCTCGACGAAGCCGATCCGCGGCCCGTCGGGCTTGGCCATGAAGCTGGCCGCCGCACTCATCGCCTGCGGCAATTGCCCACCCTTGACGCTGTCCACCTGCATGCCCTGCTCGCGCAGCGCGCGCGCGAAATCGCCGGCCAGGTGCGGATCGGCGGCATACAGCGGCTGCAGACGCTGCAGCAGGATCGGATTGACCGCGCTCGGCAGCGGCGGCGACCAGCTGTTCACCGCGCCCGGGCCACGCATGATCAGCGGCGTCACCGCGCTCACCGACACCGCCTCGGCGCCGTGCAGGGCCAGTGCGCAGCGGTTGAGCCAGCCGCTGGAGGCGCCGCTGGGCCGCGCGGTGCCGTTCTCCAGGCAATCCTGCGCCTCGAAGTGCGAGCGCTCGCGGTACGGCGGCGCCACCGCCACCACCGGCAGCCATTGCTTGCGCGCGTACAGCTCATGCGCGAACGCCAGCGCCGGATGCAGCGCGAAGCTGCCGTCCAGGGCCAGGGTCTGCGGCGGCGCCAGCGCGCCGCGCAGGCGTGCGTAGTCGGGGTCGGCGGTCGGCACCAGTGCGTGCAGCCCGTCCAGCGCGCCGCGCAGCAGCACCACCAGCAGGCGCGTATCGGCGCCCGGCGCGGCCAGGCCGCTGCCCGCCCACAGGCTCAACACGGTGGCCGCACCGCTGGCGGCAAGGAAACGACGGCGTGTCAGTTGCATCGGAGCTTCTCCCATCGCGGATTGGACCGCGCGCCGCTCAGGCGCGCCATTGGAAGGCCGGGCTGGCCAGCAGCACCGCCACGCCTTCGCGTGGCGATTCGGCGCGCCGCACCGCGGTCAGCGTGTCCGCATCCGGACCGTCGCCGAACGCGGTCGCGGCCAGTGCCAGCGGCTCGCCCGGCGCCATCCTCGCCAGCGCCTCGGCCGCCTGCACGCGCTTCCACAGTGCGTCGGCGCCGCTCCATTCCGCCGCCACGTCGGCATAGCCGGCCGGCGAGCGCGGCGTGAACGGCGGCTGCCCCATCCGTGCCAGCAGGGTCAGCACGGTCTTCTGCTGCGGTGGCGCCTCGGGCCAGGCACCTCCGGCGCGCAGTGCCGACACCACGAAATCCTGCGGCGGCTTGAACTTGCGCGCCTGCGCGTCCCATGCCTCGGGGCTGTCGATCAGGGCGCGGTAGACGTGGCGCAGGTCGCCATCGTTGCGCCGCCACGCGTCGGCCATGCGCTGTACCAAGGCTGGCGGCGGATCGTCGCGGACGAAATGCCGGGCCAGCTTGAACGAGACGTGCTGCGCGGTGGCCTGGTGCCGGGCCAGCGCCGCCAGGATCGCCTCGCCCTGCGCCACGCCGTCCTCGGCGTAGCGCCGGCCCAGCACCAGGCGGCTGCCGGCGGCATGCGCCGGCGCGCGGAACACGAAGGCGGCCCCGGGCGTGCCCTGCTCGAAATCGCGCGGCGCCGGCACGCCCCAGCCGGTGATCGCACGCGCCAGTTCGGTGACGTCGGCCTGGGTATAGCCGCCGTCCACGCCGAGGGTGTGCAGCTCCAGGATCTCGCGCGCCAGGTTCTCGTTGAGCCCCAGGCGGCGCACGGGACGTTCGGGATCCAGGCGCAGGGCCCGGCGCTGCGCGCGTTGCGCCAGCAGCGAGTCGGGGCCGACCGAATTGGCGTTGTCCAGGTAGCGCAGCATCGCCGGGTGCCGCTCCACCGCCAGCAGCAGGTCGGCGAAGCGGCCCATGCAGTGCGGGCGGATCGCCTCGCGCTCCATCGGCGCCGCGTACAGCGCGGCCGCGCGCTTGTCGACCGAGACCGCGAAATGATTGGACCAGAACTGCACCAGGCGCTCGGCGAATCCGGCCGGGCTGGACACCGCGACCCGGTAGCGCGCCGCCAGTTCCTGCGCCTGTGCCTGCCGATAGAGCCCGCGCGCGGCCTGCTGCGCCTGCTGGGCGGCCTGCTGCGGATCGCCGGCCGCCTGCTGCCGCGCCTGGCGGCGTTCGCGCTGGTAGTCGGCCTCGCGGCGCAGGTAGGCCAGGCTGTCGGGCAGGCCCTGCAACGCCGGCGCCAGCGGCGGCGACTGCAATTGCGCGGCCAGCCAGGCGCGCGGCTCGCCCATGGCGGTCAGGTCCCCGGGACGGGCGCCCAGGCCGAAGCGGTTGGCGGCGCTCAAGCTCTCGCGGCGGATCATGCGGCGCTCCGGTGATGGCGACAGCCTTGCAAACGCGTAGCACGGGCCGCGGTTGACCGGCCGGTGGCGGCGTTGCGCCTGGCCGCCCTGCGACCTCCCGCCGGAGCGCGGCGCGGGCACAAAAAAGGCCCGGCGCAGCGGCCGGGCCTTCGGGGACGCGTCGCAGGCGCGCTTACTTGATCAGGCGCAGCGCGAACGGGTAGCGGTAGGCGACGCCGTCGTTGGCCTTGATGCCGGCCAGGATGCAGAACACCAGGTTCACCACCCACACCACCGGCATCAGCAATCCGCCGATGACGATCACGCTGAGCACCACGCAGATCACGTACGCGATGGCGACGGTGATCTGGAAATTCAGCGCTTCCTTGGCCTGGTCGTTGAGGAAGGACTTGGCCGGGTTGTCCTTGTTCACCAGCCAGATGATCAGCGGCACGATGAAGCCGGCGATGATCCCGGACAGATGGGTGATCAGCGCGACAGTGCGATCTTCCTGGGGGCCTGCCGAGGCCGGCGGCGGCGGCGGGGCAGTGACGTTGTCGAATTCGCTCATCGGTATTCCGTTCCTTTGGTGGTGAGGGGACAAGACGTTTGGCGCGTCACTCTCGGCGGCTGGCGCAGCGCTGTCAAGCCAAGCCGGCAAGGCGGGAAGACGCCTCGACGGGCTCAAGGATCGCCCGCTCGGCAACCGCGGCGCTGATTCGACGCCCCATACGGCAGCGGATCGCGCTAGCGGCGACCGAGCATGGCCTTGGACGCCGCGTATAGGCTGACGCCCATCGCCACAAGCAGCATCAGGACCAGCAGCCACCCGAACACGAGCACGGTACCGAAGATCAGCACGCTCGGCGCCAGCAAGACCGCACTCAGCAGGGACAGGCCGAGGCCCATCCGCATGGCCTGGCGCGCGTGTTCGGCGACGAACGGCTGCCTGCCCCGCATCGCCCACCATTGCGCGCCCGGCAACAGCCACAGCAACAGCAGCCACCACAGCGCGTCGCCCAGGTGCACATTGCAGGCGGCGAACAAGCCGATCCACATCGACAGATGCGCAAATGCCGCCAGCGCGCGCTCCCCCGCGGGCGCGGGGCCGTCGGTGATCGTGTTCTCGGTGTCGCTTGCCTGCATGCCTGTGCGTCTTGCGCGCTGCCTGCGTCGCGGCGCTCAGTCGTTGCCGGCCACCGTCATCCTGCCGACCAGCACCGCGCCGATGTGCACGTGCGAGCGCACATCGATGTCGGCGCCGACCGCCTCGATGTCCTGGAACATCTGCCGCAGGTTGCCGGCGATGGTGATTTCGTCCACCGGATAGGCGATTTCGCCGTTCTCGATCCAGAACCCGCCGGCGCCGCGCGAGTAGTCGCCGGTGACCGGGTTGACGCCGTTGCCCATCAGGTCGGTGACCAGCAGGCCGCGCGGCAGGCCCTTGAGGATGGCCTGCAGGTCCACCGCGTTGGCCGCCACCTGCAGGTTGTGCACGCCGCCGGCATTGGCGGTGGTCTGCAGGCCCAGCTTGCGCGCCGAATAGCTGCCCAGCACGTAGCGCTGCAGCACGCCGTCGCGCACCAGCGGCGCCTCGCGGGTGGCCACGCCCTCGCCGTCGAAGGCGGCCGAGCGCAGGCCGCGGCGCAGGTGCGGCCGTTCGTCGATCGCGAACCACTCCGGGAACAGGCGGGTGCCGGCGCTGTCGAGCAGGAAACTGGCGCGACGGTACAGCGCGCCGCCGGACACCGCGCCAAGCAGATGCCCGATCAGCGAGCGCGCCATCTCCGGCGCGAACAGCACCGGCACCTCGCCGGTCGGCAGCGAGCGCGGCTGCAGCCGCGCCACGGTACGCTCGGCGGCACGGCGGCCGATCGCCGAGGCGCGTTCCAGGTCCTCGCGTGCCAGCGCGCTGCTGTACCAGCCGTCGCGCTGCATGCCGTCGCCCTGCCCGGCGATCAGCGTGCAGGCGATCGAATGGTGGGTGCTGCGCTCGCAGCCGACGAAGCCGTGCGAATTGGCATAGACCGACAGGCTCTCGCTGCTGCCGGCCGAGGCGCCGTCGGAATTGCTGATCCGCGCATCGGCGTCGCGGCCGGCGGCCTCGCAGGCCAGCGCCAGGTCGATCGCCTCCTCGGCCTGCAGCGGCCACGGATGCCAGCGATCGTAATCCGGCTGCTCGCGCGCCATCAGCGCCGCCTCGGCCAGGCCGGCGGCCACATCGTCCTCCGTGTAGCGGGCGATCGCGCAGGCCTGGGCCACGGTGGCCTCCAGGCTGGACTCGTGCAGGTCGGCGGTGCTGGCGCTGCCCTTGCGCTGGCCGAAGTAGACGGTGACGCCGATGCCGCGGTCGCGGGTGGATTCCACGGTCTCCACAGCGCCCAGGCGCACGTTGACGTCCAGCCCGCGGTCTTCGCTGCAGCTGACCTCGGCCTGGCTGGCGCCGAGCGCGCGGGCGCGCGCCAGCAGCCGCTCGGCGATGTCGGACAGGCGCTCCAGGCGCTGCTGGCTGTCGTCGCGGTGCAAATCGGGGGTGATCGCGTTCAATGCTTTATCCTTGTTGTGCGAATCCCTTCGCCCCTGTCCGGCCGTCCTGGCCGGATGTGTTGATTTGATTTCCAGCCCGATCGAGTAGTACGAGCATGCGCGGACGCGACGAAGACACCGGTGAATTCCGCGGCGAAAGCCGCAGCCAGCAACGCCGCGAGGCGCTGGAAGTGCTGAGCCTGGGCGAGAAGCTGGTGGCGCTGACCCCGGCGCAGCTGGCCAAGCTGCCGGTGCCCGAGTCGCTGCTGCCGCACATCGCCGAGACCAAGCGCATCACCTCGCACATCGCGCACAAGCGGCAGCTGGCGTTCCTGGCCAAGCAGATGCGGCGCGAGGACGAGGCGGTGCTGGAGGCGATCCGCGAGGCGATGGACGTCAACAGCGACAGCGCGCGCCGCGAAGTGGCGGCCATGCATCGGGTGGAGGACTGGCGCGAGCGGCTGCTCGCCGAAGGCGACACCGCGCTGGCCGAACTGCTGGCCGAGCATCCCGACGCCGACCGCCAGCGGCTGCGCCAGCTGGTCCGCAACGCCAAGGACGAGCGGCTGAAGAACAAGCCGCCGCACGCTTACCGCGAATTGTTCCGGGAACTGCGCGAGATGATCCTGGGGGGTGCGTCGGGAACGGGGAATGGAGAATCGGGAATCGAAGAAGCGGACGACGACGCGGCGTTCGACGACACGCGCGACTGAGGCGCGGCAACGTCGGCTGCCACGCACAACGGACGACGCGCTCCCAGCCCAGCAAGCGCGGCGCGCGATGAACCTACCCGTCAGGCCGCTACTGCCGCAGCGCACCGCGGCGCCCGCTTTACCGATTCCCGATTCCCGAATCCCCACTCCCGGCCCCTAAGCCGTCCCGCCCACGGTCAGCCCGTCGATCAGCAGCGACGGCTGGCCCACGCCCACCGGCACGCTCTGCCCGTCCTTGCCGCAGACGCCGACGCCTTCATCCAGCGCCAGGTCGTGGCCGATCATGCGCACCTTCTGCATGGTCTCCGGGCCGTTGCCGATCAGGGTGGCGCCCTTCACCGGCGCGGTGACCTTGCCGTCCTCGATCAGGTAGGCCTCGGTGGCTGAGAACACGTACTTGCCGCTGGTGATGTCGACCTGACCGCCGCCGAAGTTGACCGCGTACAGGCCCTTCTTCACCGAGCGGATCATCTCCTCGGGATCGTGCTGGCCGGCGCGCATGTAGGTATTGGTCATGCGCGGCATCGGCAGGTGCGCGAACGATTCGCGGCGGCCGTTGCCGGTCGGCGCCACGCCCATCAGCCGCGCGTTGAGCGTGTCCTGCATGTAGCCGACCAGCACGCCGTCCTCGATCAGGGTGGTGCAGTTGGTCGCGGTGCCCTCGTCGTCGACGTTGAGCGAACCGCGGCGGCCGTCCAGGGTGCCGTCGTCGACGATGGTGACGCCGGGCGAAGCCACGCGCTGGCCGATGCGGCCGGCGTAGACGCTGGTGCCCTTGCGGTTGAAGTCGCCTTCCAGGCCATGACCGACCGCCTCGTGCAGCAGCACGCCGGGCCAGCCCGGGCCCAGCACCACCTGCATCACCCCGGCCGGCGCCGGCACCGCCTCCAGGTTCACCAGCGCCTGGCGCAAGGCCTCGCGGGCGAAGGCTTCCGGACGACCGTCGGCGAACAGCGTGGCGTAGTCGTAGCGGCCGCCGCCGCCGGCATAGCCGGATTCGCGGCGGCCCTGCTGTTCGACGATCACCTGTACGTTCAGCCGCACCAGCGGGCGCACGTCGGCGGCGAGCACGCCGTCGCTGCGCGCCACCAGCACCGTGTCCACGCCGCCGGACAGGCTCACCATCACCTGCTGCACGCGCGGGTCGGCGGCGCGCAGGTATTGGTCCAGCCGCCGCAGCAGCTCGACCTTGTGCGCGTTGTCCATCGCGTCCACCGGGTCCAGCGCTGGATACAGCGCGCGGCCGCCACCGCGCTGCAGCGCGTGCGCCGGCTGCGCGCCGCCGTCGCGGGAGATGGCCCGCGCCGACTGCGCGGCAGCCAGCAGCGCATCGCGGTGGATGTCGTCGGAATAGGCGAAGCCGGTCTTCTCGCCGGAGATCGCGCGCACCCCCACGCCCTGCTCGATGGAGTGGGCGCCATCCTTGACGATGCCGTCCTCCACGCTCCAGCTCTCGCGCCGCGAATGCTGGAAATACAGGTCGCCGAAGTCGATGCCGGGGCCGAGCAGCGTGCCGAAGGCGCGCTCCAGGCTGGTGGCATCCAGGCCGGCGGGAAGCAACAGGCGGGTTTCGGCAAGACTCAGGGCGTGATCGTTCATGGGCTCAACATGGGGGACGAAGGCGCGCAGCGCAAGCGGGGGCGGCACAGTCTGAACACAGCAGGCGCGCGGGAAGCGCTGCTGTCTCCAGGCAATGCACGGCATCCCATGCACGCGCAGGGCGCCGCGCCACTGCCATCCTTGCGACCGGCGTCGCGCGCAACCGCCGCCGTCCCCACTCCCGGCTTTCAACAGCCGCAGGCTGGTCATCCCCAATCCCGGCTTTTCAGGGCTTCCCGGACGCAGCCGGCGGCGTCGCGGCAGGCGCCGCCGGCGGGCGCGCCGACTCGCGCTCGATCACGTCCACCTTGGGGTCCTTCCACGGCCCGGTGACCCGGTAGGTGCGCGCACCGATGTTGCCCAGCGGCTTGCCGAGCACCGCGTTGGCGGCGGCGCCGACCGCCGCGCCGACCGGCCCGCCGGCCACCGCGCCGACCACGGTCAGCAGGTTGCCGGACTTGGGATTGACGTCGATGGTCTGGTCGAACTGCTGGGCGCGCAGGTCGGCCTCGCCGCGCACCTTGATCTCGGCGGCCGGGCCATCGATGACCAGGTTGTCGCTGCGCGCCAGGCCGTCGCCGAAACGGATCTGGCCGTCGATGCGGTTGAAGGCGAAGCCCTTGGAGAAGAAGTCGCGGAAATCGAACATCAGCCGCCGCGGCAGTTGCGCCACGCTGAGCAGGCCGAGCACGCGTCCGGCGCCCGGGTTCAGTTCCAGCAACTGCCCATTACGCGCGGCCACGTCGAGCTGCCCCTGCACCGTGGCCAGTTGCAGGCCGGACGGCGTGCCCGGCCAGGCGGCGCTGAGCGTCAGCTGGCCTTCGCCGCCGCGCACCTGCCCGCCGAAGTCCAGGTTCTGCATCAGTTCGCCGAGGTCGCGGCTGTCGACGCTGGCGTTGAGCTGGGTGCGGGCGGTGGCGCCCTTGCCGCGCCAGTCGCCGCTGATGTCGATCTTCTGCTTGTCCGAACGCAGGTGCAGCTGGTCCACCTGCATGCCGTCGGCGAGCTTGCGCGTGCGCAGCGAGGCCGCGCCGAGGGTCATCGCGCCGAAGCGCAGGTCGTCCACGTCCAGCGCCAGCGCCGGGATCGTGGCCGGGTCTAGGCTGTCGGCGAACGGGCCGGCCGGGACCGGGCCGGCGCTGCCGGCGACCCCGCTGCCGGCGGGCGTGGCGACCACCGCCGTCGGCGTGCCGTTCGCCACCGGCAAGGTGGCCGTGGCCGAGCGCCAGTGCACCCGCGCCAGGCGTCCGCCGAGCACGCCGCCGTCCTTGGTCGGCACGCTGAGGTCGCCGGCCAGGGCCGGGCCGTCCAGATGCACGTCGATGCTGTCGGCCTGCGGCAGCAGGCGCAGGCGGGTGTTGTCGAACACCCCGCCCAGCAGCAGCAGATGGTCGGCCAGGATCTCGATGCGCCGCAGCGGCATCGGGTCTTCGCCGCCGTTGGCCGCGGCGGCGTTCGGATCGGGGCGGCTGACCACGCCGATCCAGTCGATGGCGTTCAATGCCGCGGTGCGCCCACTGACCACCAGGCCGCTGGCCGGCGGTTCGTCAGCGACGTGGTCGCTGCCCATCACCACGCGCACGCCGGTCTTGCCGCCCTGGCTGCGCGCCGCCAGCGCCATCAGCTTGCCGAAGGCCACCTCGATGCGACCGCTGCCGACCGGCAGCGGCACGTTGACCGAGGTCGCCAGCGGCGTGGCCGGCGCCTTGTCCATCGGCGCCGGCATCAGCAACTGGGTGCCGACCAGGTCCGAGCGCAGCTGCAGCCGGGTCGGTGGGG
>NZ_NMPP01000032.1:0-115688 GCF_009192885.1 Xanthomonas sp. LMG 12462
CTGGGCCAGCTGGCCGAACTGGCGCTCCCAGATCGCCGGCATGTTGGCCGGGAAGCTGCTGTCGCCGAAGTAGGGCTGCCAGTTCACGTCCGGGCCGTACACGTGCGGCGACAGCAGCAGGCGATTGGCCGGCACGTTGAGCTTGGTGCAGGTCAGCGGTTCCAGATTGCCGCCCCACCAGTAGCCGTAGCTGCTGGAGCAGGTGGGGTTGTCGGTGATGCCCTCGACCACGATCAGCCACTTCGGCGCCACCTTCAGCACCGCCGCCGAGGCGCGCTCGACCGCCTTGTTCCAGTCGGTCTTGAGGTTGCCGGTGCCCCAGGTGTTGCGGCCGTTCGGCTCGTTCTTCAGGTCGATGCCGATCACGCCCGGCACCGACGCGTAGCGCTTGGCCACGAACGTCAGATCGCTGAGCCACTGCTGCTCGCTGTAGGAGTCGGTGTACCAGAGCTCGGAGATGCCCTGGCAATCGGGCGAGTGGTGGTCCAGCAGCACGTACATGCCACGGCTGCTCAACTCGTTGACCACCTTGTCCAGCACCTGCAGCGAATTCAGGCCCTGCAGGTCCGGGTTGCGGCCGTAGTCGATGCTGGTCGGCGCGACGCCGCGCAGGGTCTGCGGGCAGAACGGCAGGCGCACGGCGTTGAAGCCCAGGCCCTGCATCTGCGTGATCATGTCCTTCCAGTTGCGCGCCCACAGGCCATGCACGGTGTGCGCGCTGCCTTCAAAGCCGAACCAGTTGACGCCACGCAGCTGCACCGCGTTGCCGCGGTCGTCCACCACCGTGCCTTTGCTGACGGCGTAACTCCAGGCCGAACCGCTGGCGGCCAGCAGCGCGGCGGCCAGCACGCAACGGGTGATGCGGGTGAGAGGGGACATCGACATCTCTGCAGGTCTCCGGAAGCGGGCCGGCCCCGCGGTCGGAGCGGCCCAGATGAGGGTAGGGGCAATGGGCGCCGCCCGGCTCGGGTGGAAGCCGGGAGGGGCACGCGGATCGGCGTGGCCACCGGATCGGCGCGGCCCCGTGATGCGCGAGCGCGGCATTAGAGCATGTTCAGGTTCGTATTTGAGCGGTTTATCACAATAAATTTTTGCGACAGCGCACGTCTGGCGGGTGCCCGGCCCTCGCCGGTCCTGCGGCCGCCTCGCTACACTCGGCCGCTCATGCCTGCCGAGAGGGATCTTCGTGCAACGTCCAAACCTGTCCTTCGCGGTGCAGTGGCCCCATTGGCGCCCCGATTCCGCCTTCCGCGCGCGCCGCGTCGCCGGCGCAGCGCGGCGCGCGTGAGTCGGGATCCGCTACCGCCGTCGGCAGCGCCGGCGCCTGCCCCGGCGGTTGCCGCCGCGGCCGCTGCGCGCGCGCAGCCCGATGGCGTGCCCCCGGGCAATGGGGCGCCGCGCTGGCTGGTCCGCAGCGGCGTGGTGCTGGCGTTCGCGATCGTCGGGCCGCTCCTGGGCACGCTGGTCGTCGGTCTGCCGTTGGCGTTTTCCTGGACGTGGGGGCAGCCCGGCGGCTTCGGCGATGCGCTGCCGCTTCTCCTGCTCATGGCGTTGGTGTCCTGCATCTTCGGCGCGTTGCCGGGGCTGTTGACCGGCCTGTTCGCCGCCTATGCCTGGCCCCGCCTGCGTGGCTGGCGCGCGCATCTGCTGGTGGGGGTGATCGGTGCCGCCATGTCGGCCGTCTGCGTCGGTGCGCTCATCGCCTGGATCAACAGCCATCGCGACGCGTTCCGCGAGCCCGGCAGCTGGCTGGGATCTTGCGTGCTTGCCGGGGGCGTCGGCGCCATGCTGCTCTCGCTGGCGCTGGATCGGCTGCGCGGACGCTGAGCGCTGCCGCGGCCCGGCCGGTGCTGGCCTGCGGCCACAGGGCGCCAGCCGGCCCGCGGGCTCCAGCCACGGAAGTCCCGGGCGAGCGTCCATTTCCTCGCGCGTCCCTGCCGCACCCGCAGCCGCACGCGGCGTGCGCGCGGATGATGGCGCGCCCCACGACATCAGCGCTCGAACGACCGCGCGCGCCCAAACCGCCCCGGCCCCTGCCGATCGCCTGGCCGCGCCGCTACACTCGAGGTTCTTTGTGTCTGCCGAGGGAACTCCGTGAAACGACCGATCGTGAGCCTGCTGGCGCTTGCGCTGTCCGGCGCCAGCCTGGCGGCACCGCCGCCCGCACCGACCTTCGACACCAAGCGCTTGTCCGCCGACGTCAAGACACTGGCCTCCGACGCCTACGAGGGCCGCGCCCCGGGCTCGGCGGGCGAGGAGAAGACCGTGGCCTATCTGAGCGCGCAGTTCCAGGCGGCCGGCCTGCAGCCCGGCGGCGACCTGCGCGACGGCAAGCGCCTGTGGACCCAGGCGGTGCCGCTGCGCCGCGCCGACATCGTCGGTACCCCGCAGCTGGCCATCGCCAGCGGCGACCAGCGCCAGGCCCTGACCCAGGGCCAGCAGATCGCCGTGCGCGCCGCGCTCGACGGCAGCAGCCAGGTGACCCTGGACGGCGCGCCGCTGGTGTTCGTCGGCTACGGCGTCAAGGCGCCCGAGCGCGGCTGGGACGACTTCAAGGGCGTGGACCTGAAGGGCAAGATCGCGGTGGTGCTGATCAACGACCCCGATTTCGAGACCGGCAAGGGCGCGTTCGACGGCAAGGGCATGACCTACTACGGCCGCTGGACCTACAAGTTCGAGGAAGGCGCACGGCAGGGCGCGGCCGGCGTGCTGATCGTGCACGAGACCGCACCGGCGTCCTACGGCTGGGCCACCGTCGCCAACTCCAACACCAACAGCATGTTCGACGTGGTCCGCGACGATCCCAAGTCGGTGCACCCGGAGCTGGAGGGCTGGATCCAGCGCGATCTGGCGGTGGACCTGTTCAAGCGCGCCGGGCTGGATTTCGATGCGCTGAAGAAGCAGGCGCAATCGCGCGACTTCAAGCCGGTGGAGCTGAAGGGCGAGCGCCTGTACGCCGACTACGCGGTGAAGTCGGAGGTGATCACCTCGCACAACGTGGTCGCGCGCCTGCCCGGCAAGACCCGGCCGGACGACACCCTCATCTACACCGCGCACTGGGATCACCTGGGCGTGGGCGCACCCGACGCCAAGGGCGACCGCATCTTCAACGGCGCGCTGGACAACGCCAGCGGCGTCGCCGCGCTGCTGGAACTGGCCCGCGCCTTCGCCAAGGGCCCGGCGCCGCAGCGCTCGGTGGTGTTCATGGCGGTCACGGCCGAGGAAAAGGGCCTGCTCGGCTCGGAGTACTACGCCTCCAAGCCGCTGTATCCGCTGGCGCGCACGGTGGCGGTGATCAACATGGACGGCATGAGCCCGTTCGGGCCCTCGCGCGATTTCGGCATCTACGGCACCGCCAAGCTGGAACTGCTCGACGACCTCAAGCGCGTGGCCAAGGGCTGGGACCTGCGCTACACGCCTGATCCGAAGCCGGAAGCCGGCTACTTCTTCCGCTCGGATCATTTCTCCTTCGCCAAGCGCGGCGTGCCGGCGCTGTCCTTCGCCGCCGGCCAGGACTGGGTGGACGGCGGCGTGGCGGCCGGCAAGGCCGCCTCGGACGACTACACCGCCAAGCGCTACCACCAGCCCGGCGACGAATGGCAGCCGAACTGGACCTTCGCCGGCGCCGCGCGCGATATGCAGGTGCTGTACACGCTGGGCGAGGAACTGGCCAATTCGACGCAGTGGCCGAACTGGAGCCGCGACTCCGAGTTCCGCGCCACCCGCGACGCCAGCGCCGCACAGCGCCAAGCCGCGCCCGCCAAGTGAGTCACGCCCCAGTGCCGCCTGCGCCGCAGGCGGCTGCGGATCCGCCGCCGGGTGCGGGCGCGGAAGGCGCCGATCCGATGGGCGCCGACGCGGGGAGCGATCCGCTGCCGCGCTGGCTGGTCTACCTCGGCGTGGCCGTGGCGTTCCCATTGGTAGGGCCGCCGCTGGGGACTGCGGCGGTCTTGCTGCCGGTGATGGCGGTCGCGTGGCTCTGGGGCGGCGCTCACCTCGGTGACATCGGCGGCGGGCTGCTGATGCTGCTGGGGATCGCGCTGTATTCCTACCTGTTCGGCGTCTTGCCGGCCTTGCTGACCGGCCTGGTCGCAGTACGCGCCTGGCCGCATCTGCGCGGCTGGCGCGCGCATCTGCGCATCGGTCTGGTCGGCGCCGGGTTCTCGGCAGCGTGCATCGGCTCGGCGATCGCGCTGTTCGGCGATCACGCCGAGATCGGTGCGCTGGCCGCCGCGGCAGGATTGTGCGCGCTGGCCGGCTTCAGCGGCGCCACGTTGCTGTCGCGCGCGCTGCAAACTTTGCGCGGCGGCTGAGCGCCGCCGCGGCTCAGCCGCCGCTGGCCTGTTGCAGCGAGGGGGTGCGCCAGCCGGCGCGCACGCCCCAGAAGTAAAAGCCCAGCGCGACCACGCCGACCACCACCAGGTCCGGCCCGTAGGACAGGTAGCCGTGGCCGCCGAAGGTGGTGCTGCCGGCCCACGACAGCAGGGCGATGGTCGGCAGATAGGCGATCAGCCAGCTGGCGCCGCGCAGGTGCCGACGGAAATCCTTCCAGCCGTCGCGCTGCTGGTAGTAGGCGTACACCGGCAGGGCCACCAGCATCAGCAGGATGATCTCGCCGGTCAGCGGCCAGCGCGCCCAGTACAGCAGTTCGGTGGCCAGCACGAAGGCGGCGGCGGCCAGCACCGGCAGGCCGGCGATGCGCAGCGGTCGGTGCATCTCCGGCGCGTGCTTGCGCAGCGCCATGGCGCTGATCGGGCCTGTCAGGTAGGAAATGATCGTCGCCACCGAGATCACCGCCGCCAGCGTGCCCCAGCCGCGGAAGAAGAACAGGAACAGGTAGGACACCAGCAGGTTGAAGAACATCGCCGGGCGCGGCACGCCCCAGGTCGGATGGATCCGGCCCAGTACCTTGGGCATGGTGCCGTTGCGCTCCATGCCGTAGATCATCCGCGCGGTGGTGGCGGTGTAGGTGATGCCGGTGCCGCTGGGGCTGACGAAGGCGTCCACGTACAGCAGCATCGCCAGCCAGTGCAGGTTGACGATGATCGCCAGCTGCGCGAACGGCGAGCGGAAGTCGATGCCGTGCCAGCCGGCCTTGGCCAGCAGGTCCGGCGGCACGGCGCCCAGATAGGCGACCTGCAGCAGCACGTAGACCACCGTGGCCAGCGCGATCGAGCCGAGCACGGCGAACGGGATGCTGCGCCCGGGATTGCGCGCCTCGCCGGCCAGGTTCACCGGACTCTGGAAGCCGTTGAAGCTGAACACGATGCCGGCGGTGGCCACCGCGGTGAGCACCGCGGCGAAGTCGATGGTGTGGCTGCCGCCGTGCAGGCCGACGCTGAAGTTCTCGCTGTGGAAGCCGCTGGCGATCAACGCCACACCGGTCAGCGCCGGCACCACCAGCTTGAACACGGTGATCAGGCTGTTGGAGCGCGCGAACAGCTTGACGCTCCAGAAGTTCAGCAGGAAATACACCAGCACCAGCACCGCGGCGATGCACAGGCCGGGCACCGACAGCTCGCCAGCGCCGCCGGGCTGCTGCACGTACAGATCCTGCGCCCACTGCCAGGGCCAGGAGGCCATGTACTGCACCGAGGCCTCGGCCTCCACCGGGATCACCGACACGATCGCGATCCAGTTGGCCCAGCCGGCGATGAAGCCGACCAGCGAACCGTGCGAATAGTGGCTGTAGCGGACCATGCCGCCGGACTCGGGGAACATCGCGCCCAGCTCGGCATAGGCCAGGGCGATGGTGGTGACGATCGCCGCGCCCAGCACCCAGGCCCAGATCGCACCGGGGCCGGCCAGCCCGGCGGCGCGCCAGGCGCCGAACAGCCAACCGGAACCGATGATCGAACCGAGGCCGGTCAGCATCAGGGCGAACGGGCCGACATCGCGGCGCAGGGCGGTTTGGGTCATGGCGGGTCCGGCGGCGGCGGGAAGCGGGGGATGATCGCATAAAGCCGGGAATGGGGATTGGGGAATGGGGAATCGGAAAAGCGGCGTGTCGTTGGCTGAACGTTCCCGGCTTGCGCTCAACGATTCTCCATTCTCCATTCCCGATTCCCGGCTTACGCAAGCTTTACGCCCCACGCCCTCCATCGGCATGGAACGCTTACGCGGCGCGCGCGCAGACTGCGCCACGTCCTTTCCGTTGGATGTGTTCCATGTCGATTCTGCTGATCCAGGGCCCGCATCGCGATGCGTCGGCCATCGCCGCGGCGCAGTGTCTGGCCGCTTCCCATGCCGCGCAGGTGGTGCCGGTGGCCTGTGCCGATGCCGCGCAGATCGTGGCGCGGCTGCAGCAAGGCGCGTGCGACGACACCGAGCTGGTGCTGCTGGATTCCGGTGAGTTGCCGGCGTCGGAGCTGGCCGACCATGGCGCGCAGCTGTGCGCGGCGCTGGATGCGCTGGGCCATCCGTACATCGAGGTGCACGATGCCAGCGCGCAGGCGCTGGAACCGCTGCTGCATCCGCGGCACATGCCGTTGCTGACGGTGATCGCCAACGGTGCGCTCGCCGACAGCTACGCGATCGCCCTGGGCGTGGCGCAGCGCCGGCTCGGCGCGCGCGCGGCGCTGGCCAACTGAGGGCGCCGCCATGTCGATCCTGTTGCTCCGTGGCCCGGACTGCGTGGCCGGCCATCGCGGCCGCCCGGCCCGCATCGCCCCACCGGTGATGCGGCAATTGCTCGCCCATGCCGGCCGCGCCGGCAAGACCCTGGCCGTGCGCGGCTGCGCCAGCGAGCGCGAACTGCTGCAGGCACTGGCCCAGGCCGACCAGGCCGGGGTGGAGATGCTGCTGCTGGATCCGGGCGCGTGCTCGGACAGCGCCATCACCGCCGACGCGGTCGCGCACCTGCGCCGGCCCTACGTGGAAGTGCACGACGATGCCAGCGATCGCCGCGAAGCCTGCCTGTGCGCGGCGTCGGGGCAGCGGCTGGGCCAGGTTGGCGGCTACTGCGCGCAGGGCTACGCGCTGGCGCTGTCGATCGCGCTCGAACACCTGGGCTGCAACGGCTACGAAGGCGATGTCCACGTCGGCACCTGAGCGCGCGCGCCACTACCTGGCCGACTACGAGGCCTACAGTTTCGGCCAGCGCGTGGCCTGGGGCACCCTGGCGCACACCTGGGCCGAGCCGGCGCCGCTGGATCCGGAGCGGCTGCTGTGTCACATGCGGGCGCAGGCGGCGCAACGCCACGGCGTGGACAGCAGCGAGATCCGCATCCGCAGCGTGAGCCGGCTGTAGGGCGCGCTGTCGCCTGGAATGGCGCCGCCGCCTCGGCGTGCGGCTGGGCTGCGGTTTCGTCCTGCCAAGGCCAGGTCCCATCCTCGCCAGCGGCGGTTTCGTCGCACGCCGCTGGCGCCGTGCGACGCCGCGGCTATCCTCGCCGGAACTTCCCAGTCCCCGGCCGCCATGCTCGCCAGCCTGTTCTTCCTCGTTCGCCTGTTGTGCGCCTGGGCAGTGGCGGTGGTTGTCGCCGCCTTCGTCTGGGCCGGGTTGTTCTACGGTATGAATTCCGGACCGGGCTGGCTGTTCGGCCTGTTGGCGATGCTGTTGATGCTGTCGGCGCTGATCGCCGGCATCACCCACCTGCGCAAGGTCTGGCTGATCGCCGGGCGCCTTGACTGGGGCACCCTGGCCAGCCGCCAGCGGCGCCAGATCGAGATCCCGCTGGACACCCATGAGGCGTTCGCACTGCTGGATGCGGCGGTGCGCGAGCTGCCACGGGTGGAAGAGGTGGAAAGCACGCTGGACAGCCTGCAGGTGCGCGCCAAGGTGCGTCGCATCGATCCCTACAACGGCCGCCCGCCGTCGCGCTGGAACCTGGCCGCGCGCTTCGCGGTCAAGCGCAACCAGGTGGTGGCGACGGTGACCCCGGGCACCGGCACCAGCAGCCTGACCCTGCTGCTGGAGCCGGATGCCAGCGCCTGGATCGACCTGTTCGCGGTCGACGAGGGCAGCAACTACGAGAACGCCGAAGCCCTGGGGCGTGCGCTGGCGCGGCGCGTGGCCGAGCTGCGCCGCGACGAGCAGGCCGCCGCGGCGCAGGCCGCCACCGAGCAGGAGCTGACCGTGGCGCGGCTGAACCTGTTGCACGCGCAGGTCGAGCCGCATTTTCTCTACAACACGCTGGCCAGCGCACAGGTGCTGGCGCGGACCGATCCGCCGCGCGCCGACCTGATGCTGGGCTATCTGATCCAGTACCTGCGGCGTTCGCTGCCCAGCACCGAGGACGCGATGAGCTCGCTCGGCGACGAACTCGAGCGGACCCAGGCCTACCTGGAGATCCTGCGCATCCGCATGGGCGCACGCCTGCAACTGCAGGTGCAGGTGCCGGAGACGATGAAGACGCTGCCGCTGCCGTCGATGATGCTGCAGACGCTGGTGGAGAACGCGATCAAGCACGGTCTGGAACCCAAGCCCGGCGGCGGCACCATCTGGATCCTGGCGCGCGCGGTCGACGACCACGTCACCTTGACCGTGGCCGACGACGGCCTGGGCTTCAACACCCAGTCCAGCGGCACGGGCATCGGCCTGAAGAATCTGCGCGAGCGCTTGCGCCTCACCTATGCCGGCGCGGCGAGCTTCGCCATCGTCTCCAACTTCCCCAGCGGTGTGGCCGCCACCCTCACCCTGCCGTGGCCGGCGGGGACGACGCCGCCACCGCCGCCGGCGCCGGTGGCGACGCACACGGGAGCGCACCATGACTGACGCGATCGTCGCCGAGGACGAAACCCTGTTGCGCGATGCGCTGGTCGCGCTGCTGGGCGAGGTGTGGCCGGAGTTGCGCATCGTCGCCGAGTGCGAGGACGGCGCCAGCGCGCTGGAACGGCTGGCCGAGTTGCGCCCGCAGGTGGCGTTCCTGGACATCCGCATGCCCGGGCTGAGCGGCATCGAGGTGGCGCGTGCGCTGGGCGAACTGAGCCCGCACACGCAGGTGGTGTTCGTCACTGCCTACGACCAGTACGCCATCGACGCGTTCGAGCACGGCGCGGTGGACTACCTGCTCAAGCCGATCGTGCGCGAGCGCCTGCAGGCCACGGTGCAGCGGCTGCAGGCACGGGCGGCGCAGGGGCCGGATCCGGCGGTGCTCGACGCGCTGCTGCAGCGTCTGCAGCAGCGCCCGGTCGCCCCGTCGGCGCCGCCGCCGCTGGCCTGGGTCACCGCCAGCAGCGGCCGCGAGACGCGGCTGATCCTGCTCGACGACGTGCTGTATTTCCAGGCCGACAGCAAGTACACCACGGTGCTCACCCGCGACGGCGAGGCAGTGCTGCGCACCTCCTTGCGGGAGCTGCTGGACGTGCTCGATCCGGCGGCGTTCCGGCAGATCCACCGCTCCACCATCGTCAACCTCAAGGCGGTGGCCTCGGTGGTGCGCGACGACACCGGCAAGGGCCGGCTGAAGCTGCGCCACCGCGACGAGGTCCTGACCGTCAGCCAGCCGTACATGAGCCTGTTCCGCGGCATGTAGCCGCGCATTCCCTCGCTTCGCACTGGAACAAGGAATCTCCGCCATGCGTCTGCTCTCCGTGCTGTGGTCGTGCCTGCTCGGCCTGTTCGGCTGCCAGGGACATGCCGATCTCGACCTGTCCATGGGCGCCCGCCGCGAGACCGTGGTGCAGGCCAGCGAACGCGGCGTGCCGCTGCTCTTCAGCCGCACCACGTATCGCGGTGGCCTGGCCACGTTCCGTTGCATCGACAGCCGCAGCGGGCGCTGCCACTACCAGGTCTACGCCGCCTGCACGGCATCGCCGCAGGCCAGCGGCGGCGATGGCGCTGCCTGCAATCCGCGCGTGCTGCAGGCCTTCGATCTGGCGGTCGGTCAGCGCCGCGAGATCGCCGGGCTGCCACGCGACTTCCGCCAGTGCGTGGTGTCTGATGCACCGGCCTCGGCCTGCGGGCGCGAGTGAGAGGCGATAGCGAACGCTGGTCGATACGATCTTCCGACACAACCAGCGATGCACGATGGTCGCGGTTGTTGTGGGAGGGACTGCAGTCCCGACGCGTCTGCAATGGAACTGCCGGATGGCGTCTTGCGTCGCGACCGAAGTCGCCCCCACGCGGGCATTGCCGCGGAGCTGTCGGACGTCGCGCGTCGCGGCTGAAGCCGTTGAGAGGCATTGCCGCAGAGCCGTCGGACGACGTCATGCGTCGCGGCTGACGCCGCTCCTGCGCGATGCCTCGTTGCGGTCCGAAGATCGGCACCGTCGGAGCGGCTTCAGCCGCGACCCGGATGCGAGGTCGACCGACGCATCGCGTCGCCGTATCCGCCTTGCATCCGACTGTCGCAATCGGATCGCTGCCTTTGTGGGAGGGACTTCAGTCCCGACGCATCGGCAACGGAACTGCCGGATGACGTCTCGCGTCGCGACTGAAGTCGCTCCCACAGGTGTTCCCCGCGATCCGGCATCCGCGCTTTCAGCTACGGCGTCCGTCGTGGCAGCGACGCGCACCCACTCAGTAATCCACGCCCACCGAGAACAGCAGCGTGCGTGGATCGCCCAGGGCCACGGCGCGCTGCAGGCCGCCGGTGAAGTAGTCGCGGTCGAAGGCGTTCTTCAGGTTCAGCGCGTAGCGCCAATGGCCCTGGCGGTAGCCCAGGCCGGCATCGAACACCAGGTAGCCGGGAATGCGATGGCCGTAAGCGGTCTTCTCGCCTTCGGCGCGGGCGCCGCCGCTGACGCTCCAGCCGTCGGCCGCGCCGTGGGCGGTGTACTGCAGCCACACAGAACCGCTATGCCGCGGCACGTTGTTCAGGCGGCTGCCGACGCTGCTGACACGCTGGCCACCGTCGTCGGTGACCACCGCATCGGTGTAGGCGTAGCCGCCGAACAGGCTCAACCCGTTGCCCAGGTCGGCGGCGGCGTTGAGCTCCAGGCCGCGGCTGCGCTGTTCGCCCACGGCGATGCTGTAGCCGTCGTTGAACGGATCGCTCTGCAGCACGTTGCGCCGGCGCAGGTCGTACAGCGCCATGCTCAGGCTGGTACCGCTGCCGACTTCCATCTTGACGCCCAGTTCCACCTGGCGCCCGCGCTCGGGATCGAACTGCGCGCCCTGCGCATCGACGCCGACATTGGGATAGAACGAGGTGGCGACGCTGACATACGGGCGCAGCCCGCCACCGGCGTCGAACATCAGCGCCGCCGAACCCGTCGTGGCACTGTTGTCGGTGCGCGTGTCGCTGCCGGCCAGCCGGTCCTCGCTGCGGTTGCGGCTGCGGTCGTGGCGCAGGCCCAGCAGCAGTTGCCAGTCCGTTGCGAACTGGATGCGGTCGCGCAGGTACAGGCCGCCCGAGGTCACCACGCTGAGGTTGTCGCGGGTGGGGCGGGCCGGGCAGGTCACGGCGCTGCCGTAGACCGGCGCGTACACGTCGAGATTGCCGACGCGGCAGGTCGACTGCACGTTCCATTCCCAGGTCTTGAACGCGTCCAGGCCGGCGGTGACGGTGTGCTGCCAGGTGCCGGTGGCGAAGCCGCCCTGCAGGTAGGTGTCCTGTACCCAGGTGCGTCCGTCGAACTGTTGCTGGGTGGCGGTACGGCGCAGCGTGCGCAGGTTGGCGGCCAGGCCGTTGTTGGCGATCAGGAAACCGTCCAGACCGAAGCTCTGCCAGCGCGCGGCATGGTGCAGGCTCCAGCCGTTGTGGAAGCGGTGATCGAGCACGTAGCCGATCCGGCTCTGATGGCTGTGGTACGGCCGCTGCCCGGGTTCGCCGGTGAACAGCGCGCGGTCGATCCTGCCGTTGCGGTTGGGTTCGGCGCTGCCTTCCCAGGGCAGGCCCTGCTGGCGGATGTAGTCGCGTTCCTGGTAGCTGGTCAGCAGCACGAAATCGGTGCGCGGGCCCAGGTCCAGCGACAGCGAGGGGGCGATCCAGCGGCTGCGGAAGTACACGTGGTCGGTCGGGTCGTCGCTGTTCATCGCCAGCGCATTGAGGCGCAGTGCGACCTTGCCATCGGCCGACAGCGGCTGGTTGAGATCGACGCTGCCCTGGCGCAGGCCGTCGCTGCCCACGCCCAGGTCGACCCGCCGCATCGGCTCGGCGCCGGGACGCTTGCTGATCAGGTTGACCAGGCCGCCCGGCAGCACCTGTCCGTACAGCAGCGAGGCCGGGCCCTTCAGCACCTCCACCTGCTGCACGCCGAACAGTTGCTCGGCCACGCGGTTGCTGTCGGCGGTGCGCAGGCCGTCGACGAACAGCGCGTCGGAGGCGGTCTGGCCGCGGATGATCAGGTCGTCCCAGCCGCGCCGGCCGTAGGTGTTGGCGACGACCCCGGAGACGTTGTGCAGGGCATCGGACAGGGTGCGCGCCTGCTGGCTGTCCAGCAGCGCGCGCGGCACCACGGTGATCGAGAACGGCGTCTGCGCCAGCGGCGCATCCGACTTGTCGGCCTGCACCGGTCCGGTGGCGCGGAAGCCGCTCTGCGCATCGGCGCGCACCTGCACCGTGGGCAGGGCGGTCGCCTGTGCGGCATCGGCGCCGCTGTCGGCGTCCGAGATGGTGGCGGCGTGCGCAGGCAGGGACAGCGCCATGCCCAGCAGGCAGGCGCACGAAAGGGGATGCAGTGTCATCGAGACCGTGGGGCGAAAGTTCTAATCGAGAATGATTATATTTCGCGAAACGGGCGTTGGGAATGCCCTGTGTCACCGCGGTCGGCCGACGCCGGTTGCGTCGGGTGGGTGCGGTTTGACTGGGGGCTGGCATCGCCGTGGCGTTGCGCCCTTGCGGCGATCGCGGGGACTTGAGCGAACACGCTATCGGGCGCTCGGATCGCGACCGACTGCGCGCGTGTTGCGCCCGAGTCGCGCCCGCGCGTGATGTCGGATCGGCGGGCGCGCCGTCTATCGCAGACGGCGCGCGTGAGAAGCGTGTGGCGGACTCAGCCGGCGACGCGGAACACGCCGGGCTGGCCGCCGGGCGGCGTGCCTTCGAACTGGATCAGCGAGGCGACCAGTTCGGCATGCAGGCGGATGCGGCCCATCTCGCGCATGATCCGGATGTCCTCGTGGCGCAGTTCGCGGTTGGCCACCACCTCGCGCTTGTAGGCGAGGATCTCCGGATACTTGCGCGCCATGTTCAGCGCGTCGGCCACGCACTCCACGGTGTCGGCATCGGCCGACAGCGGTTCGCGGCTGTTGAACGCGGTGAGCCAGCGCTCGAAGCCGGCGGTGCGGTCGAACATGTTGGCGATGAACCAGATCACGAACAGGATCGCTACCCACGAGGTGACCACGATGACGATGCGCGAGAACGTCAGGTGGTAGTCGTGCTGCCACAACTGCGCGGTGATCACGCCGAGCAGGATCAGCGAGATCGCCTGCCAGCCGATGATCGACGCCACCAGCCACTGCTGCTTGGCCTTGGCCAGCAACGCGACCTCTTCGCGGATCTGCGCCTCGCTCTTGTGCTGCCAGTGCGCGACCTGTTCGGGAAACGAGCGCTGGTGCAGCGCGTTGTCCTCGAGCAGCAATCCCAAGCCTTTGAACAGAGCGAGCATGACGGGCTCCTTGCAGATGCGGTGACGGACGCGAAACGTCGGTTGGCGATCTTGAGGCAGCTTCTTTCTAGCACAGCGGCCGCAAAGTGCATGCTGCGGTCGCACATGCAGCTCGGCCGCGGCGCGCCATACGCCATCGCACGGCGCTCGCGCCGCTTTCGCTACCATCGGCGCATGCCCCCGCTGCTACGCACCCTCTCCGCTCCGGCCACCGCGCAGATCCGCCGCTGGGTGCTGGGCGCCTTCCCGCGCGAGCGCGACGCCATCGACTACGACCAGCCGCTCGGCGATGTGGGCCTGTTCGGTCCGGACAGCGTCACCTGGCGCATCCATGCCGAGTTTCCCGGGATGCTGGCCGGCGGGCTGTGTGCGCTGCTGCTGCAGACCCTGCATCCGCTGGCGCTGGCCGGGGTCTACGACCATTCCAACTTTCGCGAGGATCTGGTCGGGCGCCTGCGCCGCACCACCCAGTTCGTCGCCGCCACCAGCTACGCGCCCACCGACGCGGCGCAGCGCCAGATCGCCCGTGTGCGTGCGATCCACACGCGGGTGCGCGGCCACACGCCCGACGGGCGTGCCTACGCCGCCGACGATCCGGCGCTGCTGACCTGGGTCCACGTGACCGAGGCCTACGGCTTCCTGCAGGGCTACCGCCGCTACTGCCGCGCGGTGCCGGCGGCGATCGCCGACCGCTATTACGACGAAGGCCGTCGCGTCGCCGAAGCGCTGGGCGCGCGCGACGTCCCGGCCAGCGAGGCGGCGGTGCTGGACTATTTCGCGCGGCAGCGGCCGCTGCTGCGGGTGGATGCGCGCTCGCGCGAGGTGCTGGCGGTGCTGTCCGGCCTGCGCCTGCCGGTGCCGGCGCCGGGGCTGTCGCGCGAACTGTTCCTGGGCGCCGGCGCAGCGCTGTTGCCGCCGTGGGCCAGCGCCCTGCTGCGGCAGGCACGGCTGCAGCGCACCGGCCCGACGGTGCCGGCCTGGTTGCTGCAGCAGGTGGCGCCGCTGTTCCGGGTGGCACTGCACGATGGCATCGCCGCGCGGGCGTGCCGACGGGTGGGGCTGACGACACAGGCACTGGCGCAGTGGCCACAGCGGACTTAATGATTTATCCGCATCGCTGAACGCAGCATCGCGTCACGGACGGTCAAGATCGCCGGTCCCAGGCCGCTGTATCCAGCATCTACGCCGCACTCCCGACCCTCGATGCCGCCGAACCCGCTCGCCGACAGGAAGCGTGACCGTCGCTTTCGGCACAGCCTGCGTCGCGTCACGCGCGCGCCGTTGCGGGCGATCGCGACCTGGGGCGTGGCGCTGGCGGTGCTGCTGGCCGCCGGCCTGGTGCTGGTGCTGGCGCAGGACCGCCACAACCGCCTGGCCGCAGCGCAGCGGCAGAGCCTGGCCCTGGCCACCGGCAGCGACCGCCTGCTGCAGTTGCAACTGGACAATCTCGGCCAGGCGCTGCATGGCGAGGGCCTGAGCGCGCAGGCGCTGCTGGCGGAGACGCCGGTGCGGGCGCCCGAACTGATCGCCGCTTCGCTGCACGGCCTGCAGGCGCGGCACCCGGAACTGCGCGACGTGGCCCTGCTGGATGTGCAGGGCCAACGCCGCTTCGGCGGCACGGGCGATCCGCAACTGCGCGCATGGATGCCGCGCGCGCGCTGCGGCGACCGGGTCTGCGTGAGTCCGACAGTGCGCCTGGCCGATGGCGAGGCGGTGGTGCGCGTGGCGGTCCCGTGGGGCACCGATGGCTGGGTCGAGGCGCAATGGCGGGTGGCCGCGTTGCAACGCATCGTGCAGGGCACCGACAGCGGGCGCGACGGCATCGTCGCGCTGACCGACGCGCAGGGCGTGCTGCTGGCCGCCAGCCGTCCGCTCGCGGCCGGCCAGCCACGTCTGCCGATCGCGCTGGCGCAGCCGATGCCGCACGGCGGCGCCCTGGGGGTACGCCGCGATGTCTTCGACGGGACACCGCGGATCCTGGCGCTGAGCGGCGGCGGTGCGTATCCGTTGCTGGCGGTGGCTGGCGTGGGGCTGCGCGAGACGCTGTCCGGCTGGTGGTGGTTCGCCGCGGCGGCGGCGCTGGTGTACGTGCTGTACCTGCTCGGCCTGGCCTATCTGCTGGTCAGCCTGCGCCGTGCCGAGCGTCGCCAGCGCCACCTGCTGCAGCGCCTGCGCCGCGGCGACGAGGATCTGCGCCTGGCGCACGGCATGGGCGGCATCGGCACCTGGCGCGTCGACATCGCGCAGCGTGTGCTGCGCCTGTCCGAACCGACCGGCGCGATGTTCGGCCTGCAGCGCATGCAACTGCCCATCGAGGCGTTCCTGGCGCGGATCCACGACGAGGATCGCGCACGGGTGACGCAGCTGTACGAGGACGCTGCGCAAGGGCGCGCGGACTACAACACCGTCTATCGCATGCACCTGCCCGATGGACGCCTGCGCTGGCTGGCCGCGCGCGGCGCGCTGGTGCGCACGCGCGAGGGCGTGTGCATGACCGGCGCGGTGCAGGATGTCAGCGACCGGGTGGCCGCGCACGCGCGCCTGCTCGATGCCGAGCGCCAGTTCCGCCTGGTGTTCGATCGCAATCCGTTGCCGTACTGGGTGTTCGCCGTGGACAGCCTGCGCTTCCTGGAAGTGAACCAGGCCGCGGTGCGCCAGTACGGCTACAGCCGCGAGGAATTCCTGGCGATGGACCTGCGCGATCTGCGCCCGTCGGAGGATGCCGAGCGCTTGCTGCAGGACGTGCGCAAACCGCGCGAGGGCTTCGACGCGCCGAGCGTGTGGACGCATCGGCGCAAGGACGGCAGCCTGCTGTCGGTGTGCATCCACAGCGCCGACCTGGAGTTCGGCGGCGTGCCGGCGCGGCTGATCCTGGCCGAGGACGTCACCGAGCGCCTGGCCCACGAACGCGAACTGGCCTATCTCGCACGCCACGAATTCAGCACCGGCCTGCTCAAGCCGCGGGCGCTGGCCGAAGCCCTGCGCGCGCAGCGTGGCGGCTACGCCATCGCCTACGTGCAGGTGCGTGGCCTGGCCCTGATCGGCGACACCCTCGGCCGCGCCGTCGGCGATGCAGTGCGTTGCGCAGTGGCCGAGCGCATCCGCGCGCTCGGCGAGCGCTTCGGGCTGAGCGCGCACCAGCCGGCGCAGGACTTCGTGCTGGCGATCCTGGACCCGCAGGCCCTGCCGCTAGCTTTGCAGGCGCTGCAGGAGGCGCTGTACGCACCGGTGCAGGGCGGCGAATTCGCTCAGCAGCTGCAGGCGCACATCGGCGTGGCGCTGTGTCCGGACGATGCCGCCGATGCCGACGAGGCGATCGGCAGCGCCGCGCAGGCCGCGCATGCGGCGCAGGCAGAGGGCCGCAGCCTGGTGCGCTTCGACCGCGCCATGGCCGCGCGCACCGGCGAACGCCTGCGCCTGGCCGGGCGCATCCAGCAGGCGATCGAGCGCCAGGAGTTCGAGCTGTATTTCCAGCCGATCATGGATGCCGTCAGCGGCGCGCCGCGCGAACTGGAAGCCCTGATCCGCTGGCCGCAGGCCGATGGCAGTTTCATCGCGCCGGATGCGTTCATCCAGTTGTGCGAGGACACCGGGCTGATCCTGCCGCTGGGGCGCTGGGTGATGCGCGCGGCGGCGCGGGCGCGTCGCGCCCTGGTCGACCACGGATGGCCGGACCTGCCGGTGGCGGTGAACGTGTCGGCGCTGCAGTTCTTCGACGGCGATCTGGTCGCCGACCTGGTGCAGGCCTGCGCCGAGGCCGGGCTGGCCGCCAACGGCCTGCAGTTGGAGCTGACCGAGAGCAGCCTGATGCGGCAGCCGCAGCAAGCCGGCGACGTGCTGCGGCAACTGCGCGCGCTGGGCGTGCGCGTGGCCCTGGACGACGTCGGCACCGGCTTCTCCAGCATGGCGTATCTGCGCGACCTGCCGCTGGACACGCTGAAGATCGATCGCAGCTTCGTCGCCGAGGTGGACCGCGATCCCCGCAACGCCTCGATCTGCCAGGCGCTGCTGACCCTGGGGCATTGCCTGGGGCTGGACGTGGTCGCCGAGGGCGTGGAAACCGAGGCGCAGCTGCGCTGGTTGCGCGCGCACGGCTGCGGCGGCGTGCAGGGCTACCTGCTCGGGCGTCCGGCTCCGCTGGCGGACGTGCTGCAGCGGCTCGGCGCGGTCACAGCATGAGTTCCACGTCGTGGCCGCTGCCCGGTGCCGGCAGCGGCTCGCCGTCCCAGTAACGCTGCAGCGGTTCGCGCACCAGGTCCAGCGCGGTGGAGGCACCGCGCGCGCCCGGATAGCGCTGCAGGTTGCGCGACTGCAGCGCGAGCATGCGTCGGTCCTGTTCGCCGACCCGGCGCAGCAGCGGCCACACCAGCAGCCGCACCGCCCACGCCGGCGCCCAGCGCCCCTCCACGTGCAGGCTGGCGAAGACGTCGGTGCTGCGCGCGTCGAGCGGGGTGAAGTGCAGGCTGATCCGCACGCGGCCGCCGCGCGCGTAGCGGTACTCGATCTGCGCGCTGCCGGGGCCGGCGAAATGCGCGCGTTCCAGGATGCGCGGCGACTCGAACAACCGGTACAGCCAGCCGCTCTGCGCCGCGGCGCCGCGGTAGTCGACGTGGAAGCCTTCGTCGGTGTGGCGCAGCTCGGCGCGCATGGCGGTGCGCGCGCCGCCGCGCCGCACCAGCCCCGGATGCAGCAGATGGGTGTGCAGCGGGTCCAGGAAGTTCTCCAGCGCATCGACCACGTGCGCATCCCAGCGCGTGCGCCACAGGAAGCGCCGCGCCGACGGCTGCAGCGCCTGCACCAGTTGCGAGGGCGCGTCCGCGCCTTCCGGATCGGGACGCAGCCAGATCAGGCCGTCGTGCTCGCGCGCGGCGAAGGCGCGGACCCGCACCGCCGGCGGCGCCTGCCCCGGCGGCAGGCCGGGGATCTCGCGCAGGGCGCCGGCGCGGTCGAAGCGCCAGCCGTGATAGGGGCAGGACAGGCCGTCGCCGGTGGCGCAGCCGGCCGACAGCGGCGCGTGCCGGTGCGGGCAGCGGTCTTCCAGCGCCAGCAGGCCGCCATCGGCGCAACGCGCGATCGCCGCATGCCGGTCCATCACCGACACCGCCAGCGGCTGGCGCCGCAACGCCGTGGCGGGGGCGACGGCGAACCACTGCCGGTACAGGGACGGATGCCAGGCGCTCATGCCGCCGGCGCCACGCGCGTGGTGTGCCGCGCGCTGCGCGCGTTCATGTGATGGTGGTGCCGGCGACCCGGTTGCGGCCGGCGCGCTTGGCCGCGTACAGCGCCTGGTCGGCGGCCAGCACCAGGGTCTGCCAGGACGCCTGCGCCCCGGGCGACAGGCAGTAGCCGATGCTCACCGTGCACACCAGCGGCGCCTCCGGCGCGGCATCGATCTGTTGCTGCTCGATGCGCCGCCGCAGGCGTTCGGCGAGATCGCGCACCGACGCCTCGTCGCCCTGCGGAATCAGCACCATGAACTCCTCGCCGCCGATGCGCGCCAGCAGGTCCGGTATGCGGATGTGCTGCGTCAGGGTCTGCGCGATGGCGACCAGCACCTGGTCGCCGACCGCATGGCCGAAGCGGTCGTTGATCGCCTTGAAATGGTCCACGTCGATCATCAGCACCGCGATCGACGCCCGCTTGCGTGCGGCATCGAGGGTCGCCGCCTCGCCGCGCTCCCACATCACCCGGCGGTTGGTGACCCCGGTGAGCGGATCCTGCGAGGCGTGCCGCCGCAGTTCCGCGTTCATTTCGCGGGTCAGCATCCACAGGAAGCCGGGGGTGATGCTGGCGGTCAGCACGATGCGCGAGAGCAGGCCGAAGTTGGTGGTCGGGTCGTAGCTGGTATCGACGTCGGGATGGACGGCCCACCAGACCACCCGCAGCCCGACCATGCCGGCCCACAGGAAATGGAAGACGGCCGTGAAGCGTGCCGGCGTGCGCACGGTGCTGTCGGCATGGCGCCACAGCGCCACCGCGGTGGCCAGGGTCAGCATGCCGCGCACCAGGCCGCCGAAGATCACCATGATGCGGTGATCGAGGCCTGTGTAGTGCAGGCTGTAGAGTTCCAGCACGCAGAGCAGCGTGATCGGGACCAGCAATGTCCACTGCAGCAGCGGGCGTCGCAGGTAGGCGTTTACCGCCACCAGCGTCAGTGCGGTGGCCACGTCGAGGGTGACGTTGCCGGCGGGCGCGACCCAGACGTCCATGTAGTGCCAGGCCGGCGCCAGCAGGGTGCCGAAGCCCAGGGTGAACACGGCGTAGCTCAGCGTCAGCAGCAACAGACTGCGGGCGTGCCGTTCCTTGCGGCCGGTGACGTACAGCGCCAGGAACATCGCCGAGGACACCGCCGCGAGCAATGCGTTGACGATCAGCAAGGTGCCGGCATGGGCCAGATGCGCAATCCATTCCACAGATGTTCCGGGCCGCAGCGGCGATGAGGTGTTGCAGATGCAGCAAAGTATATGCCAGTGCCAGTGTCGGGCAGCCGACGCGGCATGCGCGATCGACGCTGAAAACGATTACGGCCCGCCTTCGGGCGTGGCGCTGCCTGGCCTCACAGCCGGTACTGGCGCATCAGCGGGACACCGATGCGCCGGGTCAGGGCGCCGAGCGCGGCGATCGGCTGGCGTCGCCGCAGCGGCAGGTGGCGCGCATCGACCGCGCTGTACTCGATGACCGGCATGCCGCCGCGCTGGCGCTTGAAACTGGCCGCGCCGGCGCTCTGGTTGAGGCGCTGGCCATACCGTCGCGCATGGTCGATGCCGCAGGCGGTGAGGGTGCGGTACAGCGCCAGCCGCTGCGGCAGGTGCAGGTCGTAGCCGACGATCGGTGCGGTGACGGTGCCGCCGACGCCGAACAGGCCGGTGATGCAGACCAGTTGCCCGTCGCCATCGCGGAAGCCGTCGAAGCGCAGCAGCCCGGCGCGGTGCCAGGCGCGCAGGAAGCCGGCGTGGTAGGCCGGATTGCAGTGCGAATATTTCTCCAGATACAGCTGCGCATACAGCGCGGCGATGCGCAGATAGTCGGCCTCGCCGATGGCGTCGTTGCCGCAGCGCTGCAGGTCGCGGCGGTCGACCAGCTTGAGGTCGCGGGCCAGGTCGCGATGGCGCAACAGTTGCGGCCAGTCCTCGTACAGGTAGACCTGGCGGCTGCCGATCAGGGTGAAGCCTTCGGCCTGCAGCGCGTGCAGCCACTGCGGCGTATCCACCGCGTTGAGCGAGCGGAACCACAGCGCGTGGTCGGGCCAGCGCGCGCGTGCGACATCCAGCAACGCGCGCAAGCCGCTCGGCGGCAGCGGCGGGTACAGGTTGGTGGACAGCAGCCAGTTGTTGAGGGTGACCGCGCGGTCGATCCGTGCCCAGTCCAGCCAGGCACCGATGCCGCCGCACAGGCCGCGTACGGGCGCGGCCAGCGTGCCCGGCAGCAGCCGTGCGGCTTCCTCGGCGGCGTAGTCGGTGTAGGTGGTGCGCGGCGAGCACACCCAGGCGTTGCCGGGGTGGCGTTCGCCGACCGTCACCGGCAGCGCCAGGTCGCCCGCCTGCAATACCTCGATGCGCGCATGTGCGTTGTCGGCCAGCTGCTGCGCGTCGCCGCCGGCGTGCAGCGCGGCGAAGCGTTGCAGCTGCGCGGCGTAGTCGGCGGCTGCGGCGGCGGCGTCGCCATGGCTCATGGCGGCGGCAGTGCCTCGCCGTCCCACTCGGTATCGCGGGTGGCGGCTTCGCGCACGCTGCAGCGTTGTGCCAGCGCCAGGCGCGCGTGGCTGCCCAGGTCGCACAGCGTGCCGGCCAACGGCCAGCGGTCGCCGCGCGGCGCCAGTACGTCCTCGGCGCGCGCGTAGTCGTGGCGCCACTGTCGCAGCCGGCCCTGGCCCAGCGCCGCCGGCAACGCTACGCCCAGCATCAGCATGCCCAGCATCGCCGCGCGGTCGTCGGCCGGGCGCAGCGGCGCCTGCGCTTCGCCCGCGTCGCCGCTCAGCAAGGCCACCAGCGGATCGGTCGCGGCGAACAGGTGCAGGCCGCTGGTCGCGCGCGGATTGCATTCGATCACGCTGCAGCGCCCTTGCGCGGAGACCATCCAGTCGAAGGAAATCTGCCCAGTGAAGCGCAGCGCCTGCACCAGTTGCGCGGTGAAGCGCTCGATCTGCGGGTTCGGTGCGGCATCGAAGTAGTAGCTGGAACTGCGCCGCAAGCGGTAGCGCGGACGGTACACCGCATGCGCCAGCAGCACGCCGTCGCGCGCCAGCGCATACGAGCAGCGCTCCTCGCCGGCGCAGTAGCGCTGTGCGACCCAGTCGCCCTGCGCGGGCAGCGGCGTGGCATCGGCGGTCACACCGTCCGGATAGAGCCGGACATGCACGCCGAATCGCGAGAATTCTGGTTTCAACACCAGCGGCGCGTCGCCGGCCCATTCGCGCGCCTGCGCCAGGCTGCGCACGCGCACGCTGGCGGGTACGTCGATGGCGCTGTCCAGGCTGCGCGCCAGTTCCATGAAGGCGTACTTGCTGTGCAGCGTGCGCAGCGTGTCGAAGTCCTGCAGTGGCAGGTGCATCTGCGCCGGCAGTGCGCGGCGGTAGCGGGCCAGGTAGAACACTTCCTCGCAGGTCGGCACCAGCACGTCGATGCGCTGGCGGGCGAGCACGCCATTGAGATCGGCCAGCCAGGCGCGCGGCGCATCGCGTGCCGGGGCGACGCGGTGATGCGCGGTCACCGCGCGCGACCAGCCGGAGATGCGGCTGGCGACGCTGTCGGCCAGGTGCACCCGCCAGCCCTGCGCGGCGAAGCGGCGCGCCAGGTCCAGCGCGACCGGCGCGCGTGCGCCGGTGATCAGCACGCCGGGGGCCTCAGCCATGCGGGTGCTCCGCCGGTGCCGGCCGCCATTGCCGACAATGCGAGGGCACCAGGCGCAAGCCCGGCTCGGCCTGGCGCAGCGCATGCAGCCGCGCCAGGGTGTCGCGATACACGCGGTGCTCGCCGAGCAGACGGGTGACCAGGGCCGGCGGCGGCGTGCCGTCGGCGAGCGCGGCGCTGGACCAGGCCGCATCGGCGATCAGGAACACCGGGCCGTGCGGGTCCTCGAACCACAGGCCGTAGTGGCCGGGCGCATGCCCGGGCAGCGGCACCAGCAGCACGCTGCCGTCGCCGAACAGGTCGCGTGGCGTGCCGAAGTCGCGCAGTGCGGCGGGCGGCAGCGTCGCGGGCAGCGCCTCGATCCAGTGCATGCGCGGACGCGCGCCGCGCAGCAGCGCGGGCAGGAAGCCTTCGCGCAGCGCGGCCAGCCGGCCGCGGCGCTGCAGATCGTCCCAGGCCTGTTGCGCGCAGGCCAGGCGCGCCTGCGGGAAATCGGCGACGCCGCCGACGTGGTCGCCATGGAAATGCGACAGCACGATCCAGCCGATGCGGTCCGCATCCACGCCGTCGCGGGCGAGTTGTTCGCGCAGCGATTGCCCGGGTGCCAATTGCACGGGCGTCAGCCAGCGGTACAGGCGTTCGGGAAAGCGCGCGGTGGCATCGAAGAAATGACGGGCGTAGCCGGTGTCGAACAACAGGTCGCCCTGCTGTGGATGCTGCAGCAGGGCCGCCAGCGCCGGGAACGGGCACGGCGCCAGCGGCGCGCCGCGGCGCGTGGCGCGTTCGGGGTGCGTGCAGTGGCCGGCCTCGTACAGCCGCCAGCGCAGCCGGGGCGCGCTCATGGCCGCCCCAGCGCGGCCAGCCCGGCCTCGGTCGACAGCACCGGCGCATAGCCGAGTTCGCGGCGGGCGCGGCCGATGTCCAGCGTCTGCGAATAGCCGAGCACGCCGATACCGTAGCGGCTGAGCCGCGGCTCCGGCTGCCCGCGACGGCGCAGCGCGATCTGCTCGCCGAGCGTGGCCAGCGCCAACGCCGGTCCGCGCGGCACCGTCAGCAGCCGCACGCGCAGGCGCAGCACCGCGAACAGCTCGGTCAGCAGGTCGCGCACCGCGATCGGCACACCGTTGCTGATGTTGTAGGCGCGGCCATCGCCGATGTGCTCGGCGCGCAGCGCAGCCAGCGCCGCGGCCACCGCGTTCTCCACGCAGCACACATCGATCATCGCGCGGCCGCCGTTGATCAGCGGGAACCAGCCGCGCTGCGCCACCGCGAGCAAGCGCGGCACGATCGCGTTGTCGCCCTGGCCGAACACCGCGCGCGGACGCAGCACCACTGCCGGCAGCCCGGCCGCCGCCGCCGCGCGCACCTTCTCCTCGGCTTCCCACTTGGTCTGCGGGTAGCCGCCGATCCAGCGTGCCGGCGGGGTGAACGCCTCACGCACCTGGTATTGGTCGGCGAAACGAAAGTAGATGCTCGGCGAACTGAAATGCACGAAGCGGCGCACACGCGTGGCCAGCGCGGCGGCGAGCAAACGCTCGGTGGCGACCACGTTGGCCAGGCGGAAGGTCTCGGCGCTGGCCCACGGCGCCGACAGCGCCGCGCAGTGGATCACCGCATCGCAGCCGTGCAGCAACGGCGCCAGGTCGTCCCGGCACAGGTCAGCGCGCTGCACCTCGATGCGCGGATCGCCGGCGAAGGCCGCCAGCTTGGTGGTGTCGCGGCCGCTGGCACGCACCGGTACGCCGGCCGCGGCCAGGGCGCGCACGATGTAGGCGCCGATGAAGCCGGACGCGCCGGTGACCAGGACGCGGGCCATGTCAGTAGCGCAACACCGCGCCGCCGAACGCCAGCCCGGCGCCGGAGCCGACCAGGCCGATCAGGTCGCCGCGCACGATCTGGCCGCTGTGGATCGCCTGGTGCAGCGCACTGGGAATCGACGCGGCCATCTGGTTGCCGCGGTGGCCGATCACCTCGATCAGCGCATCCGGCGCCAGCCCCAGCGCCACGCGCAGATGGCGCAGCGCCTTGGCGCTGGCCTGGTGCGGCACGATCCGCCGCAACTGCGCCAGCTCGACCCCGGCCTGCGCCAGCAGCCGCTGCAGGAAACCGGGCAGCTTCGCCGCGGCCAACCGGTAGGTGGCGCGCCCGTTCATTTCGAACTGCGAGCCGGCGCGCAGCGCGTCGACGCCGTGATCGAGGCGCAGGCGAGTGCCGCCGGCGCGCACGCGGCAGTGGTCGATGCCTTCGGAATAGGTTTCCAGGCGCGCGGTCAGCAATTGCGAGCCGCTGTCGCCGGTGTCGGCGCCGAGCACCACCGCCGCGGCGCCATCGCCGAACAGCGGCGCGGTATCCGCATCGTCCGGATTGAGGCCGACGCTGGCGATCTCGCTGGCGACGATCAGCACGCGGCGATGGCGGCCGGCGGCGATCGCGCAGGCGGCCAGGTCGAGCGCGGCGATGAAGCTCAGGCAGGTGGCGTTGATGTCGAAGGCCGGGATGCCGCTGCCCTGCAGGCCCAGCCGCGCGTGCAGCAGCGCTGCGCTGCACGGGATCGCCTGTTCCATCAGGCTGCAGGCGCTGATCACGCAATCGATCTCGTGCGCCTGCAGCTGCGCCGCGTCCAGCGCCGCGCGCGCGGCGCGTTCGCCCATGAAGGTGGCCGGCTCGTCGGCGCCCGCATAGTGGCGCGTGGCGACCCCGGTATGCCGCAGGGTCCAGCCGGCGGGCTTGCCCCAGCGCCGGTCGAAGGCCTCCGCCGGCACCTGCTGCGCGGGCAGATACTCGCCCGTGCCGAGGATGCGCAGCGCGATGGGCCTGCTGGTGTGGACGCTCATCCGTAAAGCTCGCACAAGGGGCGCGCAGCGTACTGCCAGCGGCTCGGCGCCGGCAACCGCCCTTATGAAGATCGCGCCGCTGTCTGCGGCTGGCGACCTCAGACAATCCTCAATCGCGCAGCGACTTGGCGAAATACTTGGGCGCTTCCACAAAGCCTTCCCGCCGATAGAAGGCGTGCGCCCGTTCCCGCCGGCTGTGGCAGTGCACCTCCAGGCGGTCGCAGCCGCGCTGCCGCGCCAGCGCCTCGCCCTCTGCCAGCAAACGCTGTCCCACCCCGGCGCCGCGCGCACGATCGTCGACGCAGAAATAGCTGATGCGGCAGATGTCGCCGGCCAATGCCAACTGCGGCAGAAAGTGCAGCGACAACACCCCCAGGACGTCGTCCCCTGCGGCGGCCACCAGCAAGGCCGCGTCCGGATGTGCCAGGAGCTGCGCCAGGCGGGCCTCGATGAAGTCCTCGGTTCCGGCGTAGTCCAGTGCCGCCATCAGCGTCACGATCGCCTGCCGGTCCGCCATTGCCGCGTTCCTGATGTCCAGGGTGCCGTTCTCGCGCATGTGCAGAGCGTAGGAAGTCGCCCGCGTCGGGCGCAACCGCTTTGTCGATCCGACGCAATCTGTTGTGCGGAAATGGGCGGCGCGCTAGCGCCCGCGGCGCTGCCCGTACCAGAAGCCGAGGCCGTCGCGCGAGCGCAGCAGGCTGCGGCCGCGGCGCAGCAGGCGCAACAGCAGCCCCAGGTGCTCGCGCTTGCTGAAGCTGCGCAGCTTGCGGTCGGAGGTGTGCACCGGCTCGCGCAGGATCACGAAGCGGCCCTGCCGCGCCAGTGCGCGGCTCAGCGCCACGTCCTCGCCGGCGTAGTAGCGCTCGTCGAAGCCGCCGGCGGCGACGAAGGCGCTGCGCGTGCAGAACAGGAAGCAGCCGGGGGCGATGCCGGTGCAGCGGAACAGCCAGCCGAACAGCGTCTGCGCCAGGCGCTCGTGCCAGGCGATGTCGCCGAGCAGGCGCACCTGCGCGCCGCCGCCGACCGCGCCGGTGCCCAGCGCGCGCAGCGCCGCGGCCAGCAGCGGGGTGTTGACCCGGGTGTCGGCATCGACGAACAGCAGATGGCGGCCGCGGCTGGCGGCGGCGCCGGCATTGCGCACGGCGGCGATGTGCCGCAGTTCCACCTCCAGCACCTGCGCGCCGTGCCGGCGCGCGATCTCGGCGGTGGCGTCGCGGCAGGCATCGGCCACCACCAGCGTCTCGCAGTCCAGCCGCAGCGCCTGGGCGGCGACATGCAGCGAGGCCAGCGTGTCGCCGATCAGGGCGGCTTCGTCGTGCGCGGGGACGATGAAGGAGATCACCCCCGCATCATGCGGGGCCGGCGCGGCGCGGGCAATCGACCCGCGCCGCGGCCGGGGGCGCGGTTCAGCCCTGCAGCGCGCCGCGCGAGGCGGCCGGGTAGCGATGGCCGGCGGCGGCGTCGGCCGGGAAGATCGCCTCGATCTGCGCCAGTTCCTCGGTGCTCAGCTTCACCTGCAGCGCGCCCAGGTTCTCTTCCAGGTAGGCCAGGCGCTTGGTGCCCGGGATCGGCACCAGGTCCTCGCCCTGCGCCAGCACCCAGGCCAGCGCCAGTTGCCCCGGGGTCACGCCCTTGGCCTGCGCCAGCTCACGTACCCGCTCCACCAGCTGCAGGTTGCGGTCGAAGTTCTCGCCCTGGAAGCGCGGCGAATGGCGCCGATAGTCGTCGGCCTCGAAGTCCTCCGGCGAACGGATCGCCCCGGTCAGGAAGCCGCGGCCCAGCGGCGAGTACGGCACGAAGCCGATGCCCAGCTCGCGCACCGTCTCCAGCACGCCGTCGTGTTCCGGATCGCGCGACCACAGCGAGTACTCGCTCTGCAGCGCGGTGATCGGATGCACCGCGTGCGCGCGGCGGATGGTGGCCGCGGCGGCTTCGGACAGGCCGAGGAAGCGCACCTTGCCCTGTTCCACCAGCCGCGCCATCGCCCCGACCGTGTCCTCGATCGGCACGTTCGGATCCACCCGATGCTGGTAGTACAGGTCGATATGGTCCACGCCGAGCCGGCGCAGGCTGTCCTCGCAGGCCGACTGTACGTATTCCGGACGGCCGTCGATGCCGCGTGCGGCCGGGTCGTTGGGGTCGAGCTTGATGCCGAACTTGGTCGCCAGCACGACCTGGTCGCGGCGCCCGGCCAGCGCCTTGCCCACCAGCACTTCGTTGGTGTGCGGGCCATACATGTCGGCGGTGTCGATGAGGCTGACGCCGTGCTCGATCGCGGCATGGATGACCGCGATCGAGGCGGCGTCGTCGCTGCGGCCGCCGTAGAACGCGCTCATGCCCATGCAGCCGAGGCCGAGGGCGGAGACGCGGGGGCCGTTGCGGCCGAGGATGCGGGTTTGCATGGAGGATGCTCCTGAGGGGGAGGGGAGGGAAAGCGTGGCCGCCGGGCGGTTCGCGCAGGGTGAGGACGGGCCCAGCGCGTCGCGGGCGACGGCCAGGGCATTGAGCGCGGTGGGGAAGCCGACGTAGGCGTACAACTGGTCGAGCACGGCGAAGATCTCCGCACGGCTGGCGCCTGCCGCCTGCGCGGCGCGCAGATGCAGGCGCAACTGCGGTGCGGCGTGGCCGAGGCTGGCCAGCACCGCCACCGTGACCAGTTCGCGGGTCTTCAGGTCCAGCGCGCTGTCGGCGCGGTAGATCTCGGCGAAGGCGATGGCGGCGCCGCGGCCGCTCAGCGCGGTGTCCGCGTCGTCGGCCAGGGCGCGGATCGCCGCGCCCTGCTGCGGGCCCATCAGCGCGGCGATCTGCGCGATGCCGGCCGCTTCGGCCTCGGCCAGGGTCATGTTGCTCGGCAACGCGTTCGCGATGGATGCCATGGAATGGTGCTCGTGTACGAAGGGGCAGGACGCCGCGCTCAGCGCGGCTGGATGCGGGTGCCGCCGCTCAGCAGCGCCTGCGGGTTGGGCGAGGCCAGGAAGTCGTGCGGGAAGCCCAGTTCGATCGCGCTGGTGGCATCCAGCCGCTGCAGCGCCTCGGCATCCAGGTGCAGGCTGAGTGCGCCCAGGTTGTCCTGCAGTTGCGCCACGCTGCGCGCGCCGACGATCGGCATCGCCCCGCGCGCCAGCAGCCAGGCCAGCGCCACCTGCGCCGGCGAGCGCTGCAGCTCGGTGGCCAGCGCCACCACAGCCTCGGCGACCGCCAGCGCGTGTTCGTTGAAGGTGCGTTGCGAATGCGCGACCTCGGCGCGGCCCACGCCACCGACCTGCGCGCCGCCGGAGGCGGCCGCGCGCACCCGCGCCAGATCGGCGGCGCCGTACTTGCCGGTCAGCACGCCCATCGCCAGCGGCGACCAGGCCAGCACCGACATGCCCAGCGCCTCGGCCATCGGCACCAGTTCGCGCTCGACGGTGCGCTGCGCCAGCGAGTACTCGATCTGCAGGGCGACGAACGGCGTCCAGCCGCGCAGGTCGGCCAGGGTCTGCATGCGCGCGACCTGCCAGGCGGGGGTGTCGGAGATGCCGGCGTAGAGGATCTTGCCGGCGCGCACCAAGTCGTCGAAGCCGCGCATCACCTCGTCGATGCCGGTGGTGCCGTCCCAGGCGTGCAGGTACAGCAGGTCCAGGTAATCGGTGCCCAGCCGCGCCAGGCTGGCGTCGACCGAGCGCAGCAGCGCCTTGCGGTGGTTGCCGCCGCCGTTGGGGTCGCCGGGGAAGGGATTGAGCGCGAACTTGCTGGCGATCACCAGGCGGTCGCGGCGGCCGGCAGCGAAGCGGCCGAGCAGGGTCTCGGCGCTGCCGTTGGTGTAGATGTTGGCGGTATCGAGGAAGTTGCCGCCGGCATCGACGTACAGGTCGAACAGGCGGCGCGCCTCGGCTTCGTCCGCGCCCCAGCCCCAGTCGGCGCCGAAGGTCATGGTGCCCAGGCACAGCGGGCTGACGCGCAGGCCGGAACGGCCGAGCAGGCGGTAGTGATCGAGGGCCATCGCGGCGGTCTCCGGAGTGAGGGTGCGGGCACTGTAGGCGCCATGTCGCAACGGATAAATCCAGGTAATCCACATGTGCTTTGAAGGTGTGCTAAACAATGGCTGGTTCGCCCGCCGCGTTCGTCCTTCCATTGCCGCCCGTTCGCCATGCACCGTCCACCGCCGCTGTCCGCCGTCGTCGCCTTCGTCCGCGTCGCCCACCATGGCAGCTTCACCCGCGCTGCCGCCGAGCTGGGCGTCTCGCCCTCGGCGCTGTCGCAGACGCTACGCGCGCTGGAGGCGCAGCTGGGCGCACGCCTGCTCAACCGCACCACCCGCCGGGTCGGCCTGAGCGAGCATGGCGAGCGCTTCCTGCAGCGGGTGGCGCCGGGCCTGGCGCAGATCGACGCGGCCTTCGCCGACCTGGATTTCCTGCGCGACCGCCCGGCCGGCACGCTGCGCATCAACCTGCCGCTGGTGGCCGCCGAGCAACTGGTGTGCCCGCAGCTGCCGGCGTTCCTGGCCCGCTATCCGGAGGTCAGCGTGGAGCTGTATTCGGACCGGACCCTGGCCGACATCGTCGCCGGCGGCTTCGACGCCGGCATCCGCCTGGGCGAGAGCCTGGCGCGCGACATGATCGCGGTGCCGCTGGGACCGCCGCAGCGGCAGACGGTGGTGGCCGCGCCGGCGTATTTCGCTGCGCATGGAGTGCCGCGCACGCCGGCCGAACTGGCCGCGCACGACTGCATCCGCTGGCGCCGCACCGATGGCCGCCTGCAGGCCTGGGAGTTCACCCGCGACGGCCATGATTTCCTGGTCGAAGTCAGCGGACGGCTGGTGGTCAACGACACCGCGGTCGGCCTGGACGCCGCGCGCCGTGGGCTGGGCCTGGGCCAGGCGTTCGAATGGCAGGTGGCCGCCGACGTCGCCGCCGGCCGCTTGCAGCGGGTGCTGGACGACTGGCACGCGCCGTTCGCCGGCTGGCACATCTACTACCCGGCGCGCGAACACCTGCCGCCGAAGCTGCGCGTGTTCATCGACCATCTGCGCGCGGCGCATGCGGCGGGTGGCCCGGCGTAGCGCGACCGCGCTGGTCGACGCCGGCGCGTTGCCAAGTGGGGAGGGAGCGAACACGCGTCGTTGTCGCAGCCACGATCGCGCTGTGGTTCGAGGAAGCGCCCGACCCGCAAGGCCGGGCGCCGAAGGGGCATCGCCTCGCCCGGAGACCGCTGCGATCGCGATGCAGGGTGCCGCCCTTTGCGGGCGGCACCGCCAGACTCAGCCCTTGAGCTTGGCCGCGAACTCGGCCACACGCTTGCCGAGCAGGCGCGCGGTCTCCAGGTCGCCGCTGCGCGGCGCCTCGTCCGGCGAGGCGTCGGACGGCGAGATCGCCAGCGCGCCGCCGGAGCCGGCGGTCCAGTTCACGTCGTTCGGGCCGTGCGCCTTGGTGTTGGACGGCAGCAGGCCGGTGCCGACCCAGATCTGGCCGTGCTGCTGGGCCAGGGTCCAGAAGTATTCGATGGTGGCGAACTTGTCGCCGTTGACCGAGGCCGAGTTGGTGAAGCCGGCGGCGATCTTGTCCTTCCAGGCCTGCGCGAACCACGGCTTGGAGCTGGCGTCGGCGAATTTCTTGAACTGCCAGGCCGGGCCGCCCATGTAGGTCGGGCTGCCGTAGACGATGGCGTCGGCCTGGCCGATGGCCTCCCAGGCGCCGTCGGGCAGGTTGCCGTCCTGGTCGATGCGGTACAGCGTGGCTTCGCCGACGCTGGCGGCGCCGGCGTGCACGGCCTCGGCCTGCTTGACGGTGTGGCCGTAGCCGCTGAAGTAGACGATCGCGATCTTGCTCATGCGCGGACTCCTGAAGGTGAGGGGAAAAGCGCGGGCATTGTGCGCATGCGCGGCCGCCGCGATCAGCGCCATCGGCGGGATGTTGTGTCCGGTCCGCGCGCCGCGGTTCAGCTCTCGGCCGGGGAGCGCATCGTGCGATCGATGCCCACTTCGACCAGGTAGTCGATGAAGCTGCGCACCTTCGGCGCCAGGTGGCTGCGGCTGGCGTAGACCGCGTAGACGCCGATCGGCCCGATCTCATGGTCGGGCAGCACCCGCACCAGGCGGCCGTCCTCCAGCGCCGCTTCGGCCATGAAGTCCGGTTGCACGGTGACGCCCATGCCGGCGATGGCCGCCTCGCGCAGCACGTCGCCGCAGTTGGCGCGCAGGGTGCCGGCCACCCGCACCTGGGTCGCGCCGTCGGGGCCGTGCAGGGTCAGGTCGTCCTGCACGTAGCTGTAACTGAGGAAGGCGTGGCCGGCGAGGTCGGCGGCCAGCTGCGGGGTGCCGGCACGCGCTAGGTAGTCCGGCGACGCGCACAGGAACGCCTGCACTTCGCCGAGCTTGCGCGCGATCAAGGTGGGCGCCACCTGGCGGGTGATGCGGATCGCCAGGTCGTAGCCTTCCTCGACGATGTCCACCAGGCGGTCGGACAGCGACAGATCGAGGGCGACCTGCGGATAGCGCGCGCTGTAGCCGGCCAGGCGCGGGCCCAGCCGGGCGACGCTGAAACTGAACGGTGCGTTGATCCGCAGCGTGCCGGAGGGCGTCAGCGCCTGCTCGCCGACCGCCGCCTCCATGTCGTCGAACTCGGCCAGCAGCAACTGGCAGCGCTGGTAATACGCCGCGCCGACACTGCTCGGGCTGACCCGGCGGGTGGTGCGGTTGAGCAGGCGCGAGCCCAGGCGCTGTTCCAGCCACGCCACCTGGCGGGTGACGCTGGCGGTGGAAATGCCCAGCGCGTCGGCGGCGGCGTTGAAGCCGTTGCGGTCGACCACGGCGACAAAGACCCGCATCGCCTCCAGCGTGTCCATTGTTTCGGTTCCTGAAATGGATCGTCGGCGGCAGGGTAATTTATTCCCGCAGATGGCGGAAATACCCTGGTCGCCTGCACGAACGCCCGGCGCTGGCCGCGCGCGCCACCGTGCCGCCCCCCACTGTGGAGACCTGCCATGGCGCGTTTGCCTTCCCTGTACATCTCGCACGGTTCGCCGATGACCGCGCTGCAGCCCGGCCTGGTCGGCACGCGGCTGGCCGAACTGGCGGCGACGCTGCCGCGACCGCGCGCCATCGTGCTGGCCTCGGCGCACTGGCTGGGCCGGCGGCCGCTGGTCGGCGCCGCGGCGCAGCCGCAGACCATCCACGACTTCGGCGGCTTCCCGCAGGCGCTGTACGCGATGCAGTACCCGGCGCCGGGTGCGCCGGCCGTGGCCCAGCAGGTCGCCGAGCTGCTGGCGCAGGCCGGGCTGGCGCCGGTGCTGGACGAGCGTCGCGGGCTGGACCACGGTGTGTGGGTGCCGCTGTCGCTGCTGTACCCGCAGGCCGACATCCCGGTGGTGCCGCTGTCGATCCAGCCGGAACTCGGGCCGGAGCACCACCTGGCGCTGGGCCGCGCACTGGCGCCGCTGCGCGAGGACGGCGTGCTGGTGATCGGCTCGGGCAGCATCACCCACAACCTGCACGACTTCGGCCGCTACGCCGAGGGCAAGGAAGTGCCCTACGTGCGTCCGTTCATCGAATGGACCGAGCAGGCGTTGCGCCGCGACGACGTGCCGGCGATGCTCGACTACCGACGGCAGGCGCCGTTCGCCGAGCGCGCGCATCCCACCGACGAGCACTGGCTGCCGATCTATGTGGCGATGGGTGCGGCCGGCGCGGGCGGGCTGGGCGCGCAGCGCATCGATGCGGGGATCGACGCCGGCCTGCTGGCGATGGACATCTACCGCTTCGACGGCGCCGCGGTGCGCGTGGCGGCCTGAACGCCAGGAGATCGACCTGAGCGATTCATCGCCGTGAAGGCCGCAGCGCATCCGCGTCTCACCGTTTGAGACGCGGACCCGGCATCGTCGGCCGGTGAATACCCTCGAGAAACTCGCCGTGCTCGCCGACGCGGCCAAGTACGACGCGTCCTGCGCCTCCAGCGGCGCCGACAAGCGCCATTCGCTGCGCAGCGGCGGCATCGGCAGCACCGAGGGCATGGGCATCTGCCATTCGTACACGCCCGACGGGCGCTGCGTGTCGCTGCTGAAGATCCTGCTGACCAACTTCTGCGTCTTCGACTGCGCGTACTGCGTCAACCGCGTGTCCAGCAACGTGCGCCGCGCGCGCTTCACCCCGGCCGAAGTGGTCAAGCTGACCCTGGATTTCTACAAGCGCAACTACATCGAAGGCCTGTTCCTCTCCAGCGGCATCATCCGCAACAGCGACTACACCATGGAGCAACTGGTGGAAGTGGCGCGGCAACTGCGCGAGGAGCACCGCTTCGCCGGCTACATCCATCTCAAGACCATTCCCGACGCGGCGCCGGAGCTGCTCGCCGCCGCCGGCCGTTACGCCGACCGGCTCAGCATCAACGTGGAACTGCCAACCGAGCGCGGCCTGGCGCAACTGGCGCCGGAGAAGAACGTCGGCGGCATCCGTGCGGCGATGGGCGAGCTGCGCTGGCGCATCGAGGAGAGCAAGGAGGCGCGCAAGGCCGAGGCGCGGGTGCGCGCCAAGCCGCCGCGTTTCGCCCCGGCCGGACAGAGCACGCAGATGATCGTCGGCGCCGACGGCGCGGACGATCGCGCGATCCTGCACACCAGCCACAATCTCTACGGCAACTATCGCCTGCGCCGGGTCTACTACTCCGCGTTCAGCCCGATTCCCGACGCCTCCAGCAAGCTGCCGCTGCAGGCGCCGCCGTTGCAGCGCGAGCACCGCCTGTACCAGGCCGACTGGCTGCTGCGGTTCTACGACTTCTCGGTGGAGGAGATTGCCCCGCCCACCACCAGCGGCATGCTCGATCTGGACGTGGACCCCAAGCTGGCGTGGGCGCTGCGCAACCCGGAGCGATTCCCGGTGGATCTCAATACCGCCGCGCGCGAACTGTTGTTGCGCGTGCCGGGGCTGGGCACCCGCAACGTCGAGCGCTTGCTGCTGGCGCGGCGGCATGCGCGGCTGCGGGTCGAGGATCTGGCGCGGCTGCGGGTGCCGCTGAAGAAGTTGCTGCCGTTCGTCAGTGTGCTCGATCACCATCCGCGGCAGCGGCTGGACGATCCGCAGCGGCTGCGTGCGCAACTGGCGCCGGCACCGCGGCAGGGGGGCTTGTTTGATTGACGCGGTGGGGTGGGGTGTTGCCATGCTTGCGGCAACGGCAACGGCAACGGCAACGGCAACGGCAACTGCAAATGCAACATCAAAGGCTTTCGCGCCTACGGGCGCGAGTGACTTTTGTCTTGGCAAAAGTCACCAAAACCGCTCCCGCCTGACACGAGCCGGTGCGATACGGCCGCACCGGTCCCCTGCGCTCCTCGCGGCGAGCGGCACGGCGCCCAAACTCGCTTCGCTCAAACAAGGGCGCCTCTTCGGCCGCTCGCCACTCCGGTGCTCGGCTCGCTTTAAGGCGGGAAGTTTTAAAAGCAACATCACGAGCAACAGCAACAGCAACAGCAACAGCAACAGCAACAGAAACAGCAACAGAAACAGCAACATCTGCACGCGCGGCGATGGTTGCGGATGCTGTGTTGGCGGTTGTGTTGCTGTGTTCTGCATTCGTTTCGGTGAGCTGATGCGTGGAGCGGGGCATGTTCCAGGCTGAGGTGGCGCCGCCGTGGAGCCTGGAGGCGTGGCGGGCGGTGGCGCGGGCGGCGTGGTGCGCGCAGGTGGCGCCGGAGACGCTGGCCTGGGACGGCGATGCGCAGGGCGGGCTGCTCGCCGGGACCGACGTCGCCACGCTGCCGGCGCAGGTGCCACCGCCGCGGGTGTCGGCCGAGTTCCTGGCGCTGGCCGGTGCGGTGCTGTGCCATCGCGATCCGCAGCGGCACGCGCTGCTGTACCGCCTCCTGTGGCGCATCGCCGGCGGCGAGCGCGCGCTGCTGCAGCGGGTCACCGATGCCGACGTGCACCGCGCCCAGCAATGGGCGCAGGCGGTGCGCCGCGACAGCCACAAGATGAAGGCGTTCGTGCGCTTCCGCGAGGTGCCGGGCGAGCAGGAGGCCTACATCGCCTGGTTCGAGCCGGAACATCACATCGTCGATCGGGTGGCGCCGTTCTTCGCGCGGCGCTTCGCCGGCATGCGCTGGGCGATCCTCACCCCGTACCGCAGCGTGCGCTGGGACGGCGAGACGCTGCAGTTCGGCGCCGGTGCGCAGCGTGCCGATGCGCCGGCCGACGACGCGCAGGACACGCTGTGGCGCACCTACTACGCCAACATCTTCAACCCGGCGCGGCTCAATCCGACGATGATGCGCCAGGAGATGCCGCAGAAATACTGGAAGCATCTGCCGGAAGCGCAACTGCTGCCCACGCTGATCCGCGACGCCGGGCAGCGCGTGCGCGAGATGGCCGAGCGCGCGCCCGAGCCGGTGCGGCGGCGCATTCCCGCGCCGGCACCGGCGCCGGTGGTGGCCGCCGACGACAGCCTCGACGCGCTGCGCGCGGCGGCGCGCGACTGCCGCCGCTGTCCGCTGTGGCAGCCGGCCACCCAGACCGTGTTCGGCGAAGGGCCGCAGGATGCCGCGGTGATGGTGGTGGGCGAGCAGCCCGGCGACGAGGAGGACCTGAGCGGGCGTCCCTTCGTCGGTCCGGCCGGGCGCCTGTTCGATCGCGCGCTGCAGGAACTGGGGGTCGAGCGTGCAGGTATGTACGTCACCAACGCGGTCAAGCATTTTCGCTTCGAGCAGCGCGGCAAGGCGCGGCTGCACCGCAATCCCGAGCGCGCGCATGTCGAGGCCTGCCGGATGTGGCTGGCCGGCGAACTGGCGCGGGTGCGCCCGCGCATCGTGCTGTGCCTGGGCGCGACCGCGGCGCACGCGGTGCTGGGCAGCGGCTTCAAGCTGATGGCCCAGCGCGGGCAATGGCAGATGCTGGACGACGGCACCCGCGCGCTGGCCACCGTGCATCCGTCGTGGGTGCTGCGCCAGCGCGGCGGCGAGGCAGGCGAGGCCGCCTATCACGGCTTCGTGCGCGACTTGCGCGTGTTGGCGGAGCAGGTGCCGATGCCGCACGCGGGGAATTCCGGCAACTGACCGTTGGTGCGCGTGCTGCCGTTGCCGCCATCGGGGCGCGGCGGCGCGGTTGCAGGCGTGGACGTGCAAAACGGGGACGGCCGCAGCCGTCCCCGCGATGCCAATGCACCCCCGATGTGCTTACGGCATCAAAACCTTGTCCACCACATGGATCACGCCGTTGCTCTGCATCACGTCGGCGGTGGTGACATGCGCGGTGTTTCCCTTGCTGTCGGTGAGGGTGACCTTGCCGCCGCGGGTCTTGGCGATCAGCGTTTCGCCCTGCACGGTGGTCAGCTTGGCGCTGCCGCCGCCGGCCTTGATCTGCGCCAGCAGCGCCGCCGCATCGAGCTTGCCGGGGACCACGTGGTAGGTCAGCACCTGGGTCAGCTTTTCCTTGTTCTCCGGCTTGAGCAACGTGTCCACCGTGCCGGCCGGCAGCGCGGCGAAGGCGGCATTGGTCGGTGCGAACACGGTGAACGGACCGGCGCCCTTCAACGTGTCCACCAGGCCGGCGGCCTTGACCGCGGCGACCAGGGTGGTGTGATCCTTGGAGTTGACCGCGTTGTCGATGATGTCCTTGGTGGCGTACATCGGCGCGCCGCCGACCATCGGATTCGGCTTGGCTTCGCTCATCGCGGCGTGGTCGTGCATCGCGGCCTGGCTGGGGGCGGCCATGGCGGGCAGGGAGACGAGGCCGGCGAGGGCCAGGGACAGCAAGTGGATCTTCATGGGCTTGCTCCTTGAAAGGGATGCGCGGCCAGTTGGCCGTGCACCTGTCTTTACGCGGCCTGCGCCGACGCGGTTGCATCACGCCATCCAGATAATGATGAACAGGGTGAGTTGGTGGGTACCGTCGCTCGCATCCAGGGCGGTTCAGGCGAGCGCACTGTCGCGCGGTGGTGCAGACGCAAGGCCGGGCAGCGCTCCGGCGAACGGTCTATACGAATGCAGGCAGGCCTCATCTTCGGCCTGCGCCGACGAGATCACCGACACTGAGAAGGGATGTCCATATCCTCGAATTGGGCTGCCAGTGGCAGAACGCCAGCCTCAAACCTGGCGCCACGCAAGTCGCATTTCCTGAATTTCGCATCGGCAAAGATGCAGTTGATGAATGTCGATGCTCTGAATTCGACTCTGTCAAAGACAGCACCGGTAAAATCGCAGTCCATGAATTTTACCCGGCGGCCGCCGTACTCCACTCCGCAAGATCCACCGGAAAACCTGGCTTTGACGAAATCGGTTTTTTCGCAGATCGCATCATCCATGTTGATCACAAGCTTGCTTTTTGAAAAGTTGCAGTTTTTTATTTCCGATCTGCACAAAAGGGCTCCGTTCAAGCTGGCACTTTCGAAGCTGACATTCATGAAGGAACTATCGTTCGCACTTCCCGATATTTTCGAGTAAGACAGGTCGGTGTTGCTGATCCTCGATTCGAAGAGATTTGCGGCTTTTAACTGCTCCAGGATGGCGGATGGGCCGATGCTGATGCCGGAAAGATCAGCGTCGCGAATGATCGGCCGTCCAGCCGCGATCGAATCGATGCTGTCGATGATGCTCGCCAGATAGTCATGGTTTCGCCATTTGGCGGTTGTGTTTTTCATGGGCAGGCCGCCTCGGGGATGAATTGGCGGCATGCTATCTGCCATGCCGTTATGGTTGAGCGCGGCTGCAGCTTCGGACGCGCCGCGACGTTCGCACCCTGAGTGGCTGTCGGGCTCAGGGTCCAGGATCGATGATCGATGTGTCGGAAATGCTTGTCCTGTTGCTTGGGCGGGATCATCCCGGCGATGCCGTTCTCGGAACGCCGCTTTGCGCTGCCGGCACGCGCTGGAGGACCAAGGCGCGTCGGCTCATCGGCGCTGCAGCACGTAGCTGTTCTCGAAGCCGTGGGCGCAGCCGAGCACATGGAAGTCGCCGAAGTAGCCGGCGGCGCGCAGCAGGTCCACCGCGGGACCGACCTCCGGCGAGGATTCCCAGTCGCCGTAGTCGTCGAACACCACGAACCCCCCCGAGACGACGCTGGGCGCGTACAGCAGGAAATCCAGCAGCACGTTGCGCCCGGTGTGGCCACCGTCGATGTGCAACAGCGCCACCTTCGGCTCCATGGCGTAGAAATGTTCGGCGCAGAATTCGGAATAGCCGCGGATGAAGCGCGCATTGGGCAGCAACTGCTGCCGATAGTGGTTGAACTCCTCGAACTGGTTCGGCAGCGCGAACGGATCCATGCCGATCACCCGGCGCTGGCGGCCAGACACCTCGTTCATCAGCACCAGCGACTTGCCCTTCCACACTCCGATCTCCACCAGATCGCCCGGCACGCCCTCCAGCAGCAGGCACAGATAGCCCAGCAGCCGCACGTGATCGTGGAAGGACAGCTCGCGCCGCTCCATCGCGTGTTCGGCCGGCAGGACGGCCTGGGCCTGCACGAAGTGCTCGCCGATCAGCTCCCAGATCCGCGGAATGCTGCCTTCGGCCGCGTGTTCGTCGATGAAGCGGTTGAGTTCCTGGATGGTGAGCATGCGGTCTCCGGCCGAATGCGCCGGTCCGTCACCGGCGCTGCAGTCGGATAGTAGCTCCAGCGCTGCCCCGGACGCCGCCATTTTGCATACGTCATGCCGGCGAGTGCGCCAAGTGCTGCCGGAGCATCCTGTAGGCGACGCACCCTCATGCCCGGCAGGGCCGTCGCGAGCCGTCGCCGTTCACACTGACTGGCAGCGCGCTCCCCTACGCCGGAAGGGATCAATAGGGTGGGTATTGGCCACAAATCAGGTTTTGCCCGGCATCCCTTGCCTTGGCCACGGCCGATTCTGTGGGTGCATGGCCTTCGCCAACCGCGATCCGGTCCTAGTCGATCAACTGGAAGCCGCTGGTTTCGCCAGTGCAACGCGATCGGCATCTGCCGTCGACCGGGATGCAAGGACATGCCACATCAACCGCACGATCACATGTAAAGAGAGGATGGCATGAAGTACTACCACTACGGCCCGGTGTCGATTCTGAGCAAGGTGAAGCGACTGGGCGGCAGCAAGGGATGGGAGTTCATCGAAAGCGCGCAGGATCAGTCGGAAGGAAAGCCGAAAGCGTGCTATGTCACACGCCTTTCGCCGGCGCAACTTGCCGACAACAGTAACCCGGTGGCGCGGGTGCTGGGCCTGAAGGCGACGCCGGGCGATCGCTGGCTGTGCTTTGAGATGGACTTGCCCGATGCCTGGGAAGAAAAAGGGGCTGCCGTGCTGGTCACGCCCATCAAGGGGGACAGAGGCAAGCAGGGAATCGCCCTGTTTCTTACCAAGCAAAACGGCTACGACGCGAGTATCGATGAAGGCGTGGACCCACGTAGCGACTACATCTATATCAATCGTGCGTACTGCACGCAAATATGGACCATCAGTACTGGCACGGGGAAAGGCAAGGCATTCGAACCCTACAAGCCGTAGTCGATCCGGTTCTGCGCCTGCTCGCTGCGCACGTTTTCGGCACGATGCGTGCGTGCGCGCATTTTGCGGACGCAGGGAGCGATGTGCCGTCGTTCCGCACCAGTGTTGCGTCAGGGAGCATGGACGGATCGTGCGCCGCTGGGCGCGATGCAGCCAGCGAGACAATGCGGCCGTGCGGCCACCATCGGTCGGTGACACACCGGGGGCGTCCATATCCGGACGGGATGGACGCTGCTTGGTCTGGGGCGAGCGCTGCTTACCTGGCGCGCCAGGTGGCGGCCACCCGTCCGGGCTGCAACATTGCGACATCAGCGTCCGGCTGCGCCGCCCCACTGGACATCGCCGCCGCGGTGCGCTTTGCTTGCAGGCTCCCCCATTCATGGGCGGCGCCGCCGGCGTGGCGCCGCCGTTCGGACGAGCATGCATTCGATCGAAGTGGTCTTGGCGATGTTGCTGGCCGTGGTGGCCAGCGGCTACCTGGTGCGCGTACTGCCGTTTTCGCTGCCGTTGCCGCTGGTGCAGATCGGCCTGGGCGCGATCATCGCCGGCGTGTTCAAGAAGGGTTATGCGCTGGAGCCGGAGTTGTTCTTCCTGCTGTTCCTGCCGCCGCTGCTGTTCCTGGATGGCTGGCGCATCCCCAAGCAGGGCCTGTTCCGCGACAAGGGCGTGATCCTGGAGCTGGCGCTGGGCCTGGTGGTTTTCACCGTCATCGGCGCCGGCTTCCTGATCCACTGGATGATCCCGACCATGCCGCTGGCGGTGGCGTTCGCGCTGGCCGCGGTGGTGTCGCCGACCGATCCGATCGCGGTGTCCTCGATCGCCGCGCGCGCGCCGATCCCCAAGCGGCTGATGCACATCCTGGAAGGCGAGTCGCTGCTCAACGACGCCTCCGGCCTGGTCTGCTTCCAGTTCGCGGTGGCCGCGGCGATCACCGGCACGTTCTCGCTGGCCGATGCCTCGCTGACCTTCCTGTGGGTGGCGCTGGTCGGCGTGGCCGCCGGCATCGCGGTGGTGGTCGGCACCAGCCTGGCGCAGCGCTGGGTGTGGCGCCAGGTCGGCGAGGAGCCGGGCGCGGCGATCCTGGTCAACCTGCTGCTGCCGTTCGCCGCCTACCTGCTGGCCGAGGCGATCAACGCCTCGGGCATCCTCGCCGCGGTCGCCGCCGGCATCGCCATGAGCTACGTGGAACTGAGCGGCCGCGCCCCGGGCAGCATGCGCGTGCAGCGCTCGGCGGTGTGGGACATGGTGCAGTTCACCCTCAACGGCATCATGTTCGTGCTGCTCGGCGAGCAGTTGCCGGGCATCGTGCAGGGCGCCATGCACAACATGGACGAAGCCGGCCACCTGGACCCGTGGTGGCTGCCCGCCTATGCGCTGGCGATCTACGTCGGCCTGCTGTTGCTGCGCTTCCTGTGGGTGTGGCTGTCGCTGCGCTGGACCCTGCTCAAGGCGCGCCGTCGCGGCGAGGACCGGCAGAGCCCGCCGTGGCGGATCGTGGTGGCGACCTCGCTGGCCGGCGTGCGCGGCGCGATCACCCTGGCCGGCGTGCTGACCCTGCCGCTGGCCCTGCCCGGCGGCGCCGCGTTCCCGGCGCGCGACCTGGCGATCTTCCTGGCCAGCGCGGTGATCGTCACCTCGCTGCTGGTCGCCAGCATCGGCCTGCCGCGGTTGCTGCGCGGCCTGGAGCTACCGGAAGAGCCGACCGACCGCCTGGAGGAAGACCTGGCCCGCCGCGAGTCTTCGCGCGCGGCGCTGGCGGCGGTGGAGAAGCTGCGCCAGCGGCTGGTGCAGGACAGCGAGCACGCCGATCTCTACAACGAGGCCGCCAACCGGGTCAGCGCGCTGTACCAGCGCCATCTCGACCATGGCGAGGCGATGGAGAGCGATCCGGAGGAGGCGCGGCGCCTGGACGCGGTGCTGCGCCAGCTGCGGCACGCCGGCCTGCAGGCCGAACGCCAGGAACTGTTCAAGCTGACCCGCCAGCGCAAGATCTCCGATGAGATCGCGCGCCGGCTGATCCGCAATCTGGATCTGCTTGAGGCGCGGCGCAAGAGTTGATCGACGGCCGGGAATGGGGAGTCGGGAATGGGGATTCGTGAAAGCGGCTTCCTGGCGTCGTTTTGGGCTCGCCGCGATGCCACTTTCGGCGCGCCGGTTCACTGCTCGTCGCTTTCTACCCGCCAGGGGCGCACGCCGGCCTGCGCCCCTGGCGCTGTGTGGTCTGTTGCAAGCCGCGCGACTAGCGCATTGCGCTAGGCGTCCTCGGCCAGCGGCGGCAGCCGTCGCGGCACCGGGGTCGACTTCACGATGGCGGAGTTGGTTTCGGCGCGATCGGTGACTTTTGCCAGGATGTTGTCCAGGTGCGCGATGTTGCGCAGGTACAGCCGGCAGATGAAGCAGTCCTCGCCGGTCACCTTGTCGCACTCGACGAATTCCGGGATGCGCTGCAGCAGTTCCTCCACCAGGTGCAACTGCCCCGGCAGCGGCTTGACCCGCACGATCGCCTGCAAGGTGTAGCCCAGCGCGCGCGGATCGAGCTCGACCGTGAATCCGGCGATCACGCCCTGGTGCTGCAGCCGGCGCACGCGGTCGGCGGTCGCCGGGGCCGACAGGCCGATCTGCCGGGCCAGTTCGCTGGTCGCCATGCGCGCGTCTTGCGCCAATGCAGCCAGGATGGCGCGGTCGATCGCGTCGAGTGGGGCGATGGCGGGAGGGGAAAGGCGGGTTTGCATGGTGACCTTCCTTTTTTAGGTAAATTCCGTAGTTGGCCTAAATTTAAGCATATTTTCGCGGAATTGCGGTTTCTACAATGACGGCTGTTCGCAGCATTGAAAGGAACCGGGATGGCCTCGAACGAGATTCGCCGTGGTGCGGCCGAGATGGTCGTGGCCATGCTCATGTCCGGCACGATCGGCTGGCTGGTGGTGTCGTCGGGGCAGTCGCCGTTCAACGTGGTGTTCTTCCGCTGCCTGTTCGGCGCGGCCACGCTGCTCATCGTCTGCGCGGCGCTGGGCCTGTTGCGGCGCAAGGCGTTCTCGCCGCGGATGCTGGCGCTGGTGCTGCTCGGCGGGATCGCGATCGTGGGCAACTGGCTGCTGCTGTTCGCCGCCTACGGCCGCGCGTCGATTTCGATGGCCACCGCCGTCTACAACACGCAGCCGTTCATGCTGGTCGGGCTCGGCGCGCTCGTGTTCCGCGAGCGCATCAGTGCCTCGACCGTGGGGTGGCTGGCTGTGGCGTTCGTCGGCCTGGTGGGCGTGGTGCGCATCGCGCCTGCGGTGCTTGCGGTGCCGGGCGAGTACCTGCAGGGCGTCGCCCTGGCGCTCGGTGCCGCGTTTCTGTACGCGGTATCGTCGATCGTCACCAAGCACCTGAAAGGCACGCCGCCGCATCTGCTCGCGCTGCTGCAACTGGGCATCGGCATCGTGTTGCTGGCGCCGTTCGTGCATTTCGATGCCTTGCCTGCCCGTCCCGGCCAATGGCTGGATCTGGTCGTGCTCGGCGTGGTCAACACCGGGGTGATGTACGTGCTGCTGTACGGCGCCATCCAGAAACTGCCCACAGCAATGATCGGCGCGCTGTCATTCATCTATCCGGTGGTGGCGATCGCGGTCGATCGCATCGCCTTCGGGCAATCGCTTGCATGGACGCAGGTGCTCGGGGCGTTGCTGATCCTGCTGGCGGCGGCCGGGGTCAACTTCGGCTGGCGCGTGTGGCCGTGGCCGCGCGCAGCGCGACCGGCCGTCGTCGACGTCGACACCGGACAAAGCTAACCAGGCGTCGCCACGGCCAAGACGGTCACGTTGCCCTGCGTGTGCAGGCACTGGCCGACGCACTGTCCCGCATCCGGGAGAGTGCTTCCGCCGGATCGGGATTTATCCATCACGAGCCGGCTTCTACCCTGGGGGCCGTTTCCGCAGCCGCCGCGCGCCCAGGGAGTTCCCGTGTCGCCGATCATTTCCGTACAACACCTGACCAAGACCTACGCCGGGGGTTTCCAGGCACTGAAGGGCATCGACCTGGAGATCCATCGCGGCGAGATCTTCGCCCTGCTCGGCCCCAACGGTGCCGGCAAGACCACGCTGATCAGCATCATCTGCGGGCTGGTCAATCCCAGCAGCGGCCGGGTGCTGGCCGATGGCCACGACATCGTGCGCGACTACCGCGCCGCGCGCGGCAAGATCGGCCTGGTGCCGCAGGAACTGGCCACCGATGCGTTCGAGACGGTGTGGGCGACGGTGCGCTTCAGCCGCGGCCTGTTCGGCAAGCCGCGCGACGACGCCCATCTGGAGCGGGTGCTGCGCGAGCTGTCGCTGTGGGACAAGCGCGGCAGCCGCATCTCCACCCTGTCCGGCGGCATGAAGCGGCGCGTGCTGATCGCCAAGGCGCTGGCGCACGAGCCGTCCATCCTGTTCCTGGACGAACCCACCGCCGGGGTCGACGTGGAGCTGCGCCACGACATGTGGCAGATGGTGCGGCGCCTGCGCGAGCAGGGCACCACCATCATCCTGACCACGCACTACATCGAGGAAGCCGAGGACATGGCCGACCGCGTGGGCGTGGTCAATCGCGGCGAACTGGTGCTGGTGGAGGACAAGCGCACGCTGATGCGCAAGCTCGGCAAGAAGCAACTGGCGCTGACCCTGCAGGCACCGCTGCACGTGTTGCCGCCGGCGCTGGCGGCGCAGCCATTGGAGCTGTCCGCCGACGGCACGACACTGACCTACACCTACGACGCGCAGGCCGCGCAGACCGGCATCGGCCCGCTGCTGCGGCAACTGGAGGCGCAGGGCGTGGAGATCAAGGATCTGCAGTCCAGCGAGAGTTCGCTGGAGGAGATCTTCGTCAACCTGGTGCGGCCGGCGTCGGCCGCGGCGGAGGTGCGCGCATGAACCTGCACGCGATCGCCGCGATCTACCGCTTCGAGATGGCGCGCACCTTCCGCACGCTGACCCAGTCCATCGCCTCGCCGGTGCTGTCGACCTCGCTGTACTTCGTGGTGTTCGGCGCGGCGATCGGTTCGCGCATGGGCGCCATCGACGGCATCAGCTACGGCGCCTACATCATCCCCGGGCTGGTGATGCTGTCGCTGCTCAGCGAAAGCATCTCCAACGCCTCCTTCGGCATCTACATGCCGCGTTGGGCCGGCACCATCTACGAGGTGCTGTCGGCGCCGGTGGCGTGGTGGGAGGTGGTGATCGGCTACGTCGGCGCGGCGGCCAGCAAGTCGGTGCTGCTGGGCCTGCTGATCCTGCTCACCGCACGCGCCTTCGTGCCGTACGAGATCGCGCATCCGCTGTGGATGTTCGGCTTCCTGGTGCTGACCGCGCTGACCTTCAGCCTGTTCGGCTTCATCATCGGCGTGTGGGCCGACGGCTTCGAGAAGCTGCAGGTGATCCCGCTGATGGTGATCACGCCGCTGACCTTCCTCGGCGGCAGTTTCTACTCGATCAACATGCTGCCGCCGCTGTGGCAGAAGATCAGCCTGTTCAACCCGGTGGTGTACCTGGTCAGCGGCTTCCGCTGGGCGTTCTACGGCAAGGCCGACGTGCACATCGCGGTCAGCCTGGGCATGACCCTGGCGTTCCTGGCGCTGTGCCTGGGCGTGGTGTGGGCGATCTTCCGCAGCGGCTATCGGCTCAAGCCCTGAGGTGCGGCGCCGGGGCTGCAGCATGCCGGCAGGCGCGGCGCCTGCCGGCGGTCGCGCTTACTTGGCGTCGAGCCAGAAGGCTTCGACCGTGCCCTTGACCTTCATGGTCATCGGATTGCCGCGGCGGTCGCGCGCCTTGCCGACCTGGACGCGGATCCAGCCTTCGCTGATCGAGTACTCCTCGACGTTGTCGCGCTCCACGCCGTTGAAGCGGATGCCGACGCCGCGCGACAGCGTCTCGGCATCGTGGAAGGGGCTCTGCGGGCTGACCGCCAGGCGGTCGGGGGGCGTGTCGGACATCGTGGTGGCTTCGCGTGGCGGCGGACAGCGCCGTCTTCCGGGCTGCGAAGGATAAACGCCTGCGGCGCCGTTGCCGAGTTCCGTGCGCTTCCGTCGCCGCGGCGGGCACGGCACACTTGCACCTTCCCTTCCATCCGCCGGCTCACGCCATGCCCGACAACAGCACCGATTACGACGATCCCGACGATCTGCACGACGAGCTCGACGACGATCCGGACACCCAGCAAGGGCTGATCTGGAACCTGCTACTGTTGATCAATCCCGGCGACGAGGAAAGTGCGCTGCGTCAGTTCAACGCGTTCCGCGAAGCGCGCGCCGAGCACGAGGGCGAAGAGGACGACGGCTGGTTGTGGACGCTGAAGGATGCCATCGACTGGAGTGCCGGCTTCTACGTGGACTGGAAGGACACCGAGTCGCTGATCGGCGCGATCGACGAACTGGCGACGCGCTGGAACCTGCGCATCGATTGGGGCGGCGACGTGGACGACGAGGACTTCCTCGACAGCCATGACGTGCCGGCGCTGCTGAACGTGGCCTACGACCGCCTGCGCGAACACGGCTACACCCTCTGGTGCTGGGACACCGAGGGCGATGCGTACGCCGGGTGGATGGCGCTCAGTCGCGACGACGAGGACATGCGGCGCCTGGCGGCGCTGCTGGACATCGAACTGCGCCCGGGCAGCGATCCGTTCTAGGCGGACGTGGCGCCGCCGTTCACCGCGCCTCGCCGCGCGCCTGCGCACGTGCATTGCGGATCAATGCTTTCAGCAGCTCGCGGTCGCTGTGCCGCGAGACCGGCACCGCACCCAGGCGGATCGCGTCGTCGCGCAGGGCGGCGGGCACGTCGTAGTGCGCGCCGCTGAGCTTGTTCTGGAAGGCGCGGCGGGGAATGCCCAGCCGCGCCGCCATGGCGTGCAGTTCGTCCAGCGTGTCGGCGAGCAGGTGGCCCCAGCGCTGGCCGCGCCAGGGATGCACCGCATCGTCGATGTAGACCGCCACGCGCCAGGTCAGGCCGGCTTGTGCGTGCCGTCGGCGTCCGCCGCGGCGTCGGTCGCCGCGCTGCCGTCGGCCTCCACCGGGTCGGTATCGCTAGTCTCCGCCGCGGCGTCAGCATCCGCACCCGCGTCGGTCTCGTCCTCGGCGCCATCCTCCGCCGCGCCGTCGCCCGCGGCGAACTCGGCAACCAGCGCGTCCAGGTACTCGGTCGGGGTCTGGCCGGCCTCGACCGCCAGCGCGTCGATCATCTGCTGCAACTGCGCGGAGTAGTCCAGGGTGATGGTGTTGCCTTCCTGCTCCTGCAGGTTGGCCAGGTGCTTGAGCATCGCCAGCATCGGCACCGGATTGTCGGCATTGCCCATGGTCTGGCCACCGACCGACAGCAACCACTGGCGACCCTGCAGGCCGATCGCGGCCAGCACGCGGCCGCTCTCGTTCTGCAGCACGGCGTGGTTGGCGATGGGCTGCTCGCGGCCCAGGCGGGCGAAGGGGCGCGGCGACTGCTGCTTCTTGCGCTTGTCGCGCTTGGCTTTGGATTGCTTGGACACGGCGGTCTCGTTGGCGAAGTGGCGGCCATTGTAAGCGCCGCGCCGTGTGCGGTCCCGCCGGGACGGTGCGGCGCGGTCGTCGCCCGCGCCTGCGCGGCCGCTGGCGGCGCGCGCCGTGGCGTCGCGGTCAGCGCGTGTTGGTCGCTGCCGGGGTCCCGCCCGGGGCGGCGGTGCTCGCCACCGGTGCGCTGCCGTTGATGCTGCGCAAGGCATCGCGCGCGGCCGCGGCCGCGGCCTCCGGCGAGGTCGTGCGCGGCTCGGCGATCTGCACCGAGGCCTTGCCCGGCGTCGCGGCCGGCGCCGTCGGGGCAGCGCCGTTGCTGGCGGCAGGCGCCGCCGCGGGCGCGCCCTTGCCGGCGGCCGGCGCGGCGGCCGCGTCCGTCGCCGCGGCGCTCAGGTCCGGCACCTTGGTGTCGGCGTCGGGCTGCACCGTGCCCAGAGCGACGCTGTGGTCGCCGTCGGCGGTGGCGGCGTCCTCGGCATCCTTGGTCATCACCACGATGCTGATGCGGCGGTTGATCGGATTGTTCGGCACCTGCTTGTCGAACAGCACCGAGGAGGACAGCCCGACCACGCGCGAGACCTTGTCCTCGCCCATGCCGCCGGCGACCAGCTCGCGGCGCGCGGCGTTGGCGCGGTCCGCGCTCAGCTCCCAGTTGCTGTAGCCGTTCTTGCCGCTGTACTGGGTGACGTCGGTGTGGCCGGTGATGCTGATGTGGTTGGGCACCTGGTTGATGAAGCCGGACAGCTCGTGGAGGATGCCGCGGGTATAGGGCTTGAGCACCGCGCTGCCGAGGTCGAACATCGGCCGGTTTTCCTTGTCCACGATCTGGATGCGCAGGCCGTCCGGGGTCAGGTCCAGCAGCAGCTGGTCCTTGAACGGTTCCAGCGCCTGGCTCTTGTCGATGGCTTCCTTCAGCTCCTGCATCAGCGTTTCCAGGCGCTGCTTCTCCTTCTCGCGCTGCGTGGTCTTGCTGTCGTCGCCCTTCAGGCTCTTGCTGCCGAACGGATCCTTGTTGTTGCCGCGCTGCATCTCGCCGGCGCCGCCGAGCTTGATCATCGAGGTGCTGGCGCCGCCGGGGCCGGCCATGCCGGGGCTCGGCGCCGGGCTCTTGCCGGCCAGCGGGCTGGGATTGCGGAAGTATTCGGCGATCGCCGCGCGCTGTTCCTTGGTGGTGGCCGCCACCAGCCACAGCACCAGGAAGAACGCCATCATCGCGGTCACGAAGTCGGCATAGGCCACCTTCCACGCGCCGCCGTGGTGGCCGCCGCCCTGGACCTTCTTGACCCGGCGGATGACGACGGTGGATTTGGTCTCGGCCATGACCGCGTTACTTGATCGTCTTCAGATGCGATTCGAAGTCGGCGAAGCTCGGCCGCACGTCGGTCGGCAGGGTCTTGCGCGCGAATTCGAGGGCGATCTTCGGGTTGTAGCCGCGCAGGCAGGCCAGCAGCGCGGTCTTCACCGATTCGAAGATGCGGCTGTCCTGCTCGGCGCGCGCTTCCATCGCCGCCGACAGCGGCGCGACGAAGCCGTAGGCCAGCAGGATGCCGAGGAAGGTGCCGACCAGCGCCGCGCCGACGTGGTGACCGATCTCCTCGATCGGGCCGCCGATCGAGCCCATGGTGATGACGATGCCCAGCACCGCGGCGACGATGCCGAAGCCGGGCAGGCCGTCGGACACCTTGCTCAGCGCATGCGCCGGCGCCATCGCCTCGTGGTGGTGCTTCTCCAGCTCCAGCTCCAGCAGCGGTTCCAGTTCGTGCGGCTCGATGTTGCTGCCGATCATCAGGCGCAGGCAGTCGGTGATGAAGTCGAGCAGGTGGTGGTCGGCCAGCACCTTCGGGTAGTTGCCGAAGATCGCGCTGTCGGCCGGACGCTCGACGTGGTCTTCCAGGGCCATGAAGCCGTCGCGGCGCGCCTTGTTCAGCAGTTCGTAGATCAGGGTCAGGGTGCTGCGGTAGTCGTCGGCCTTGTACTGCGGGCCCTTGAACACGCCCAGCACGCCGGAGAGCGTCGCCTTGACGATCTTGCCCGGGGTGCTGACCAGGAACGCGCCCAGCGCCGCGCCACCGATGATCATCAGCTCGTAGGGCTGCCACAGCGCGCCGAGTTTGCCGTGCGACAGCACGTAGCCGCCGACCACGCTGATGATGACGACGATGAAGCCAACGATGATGAGCATGGCGGGGCAGCCTGCGGGCCGGAGCGGGGACGCTCTAGATGTCGGCCCCGCCGCGCCATTCTGAAGGTGTGAACTGTGCCGGGTTTTTGGCGGCGGCCGCGCCAGCGCCGGTCTTCAGCCGGTCATGCCGCTGTCGTGGCGGACGCATTTGAGGGTCTCGCCCAGGCCGGCCAGGGTCAGCGTGGCCTGGTCCGGCTGCGACTGCCAGAAGGTATTGCCCAGGGCGTCGGTGTAGCGCGCGCCGGTGGCGCCGCCGGCATCGGTGCGCTGCATGTCCAGGCGGGTGCCGCGCACCTGCAGGGCCAGGCGCTCGCGCGCCGGATCGGCGGCCGCCTGCACCAGTTCCTCGCCGCAGCGCCACTGCATGGGCAGGGCATCGGCCTGCAGGCCGGGCGCGGCGGCCGGTGAGACCGCCGCCGCGGGGGCGGTCTGCGCGGGCGGGGTGGGGCTACGCTGGCAGGCGGCCAGGGCCAGTGGCAGGAGCAAAAGGGGAAGCAACGGAGTTCGACGCATACCGGTGGTCTCCCTGTGGCGGCGCGGCTGCGCCGGAATCAGGCCGGTTCGGTCTCGCCGCCGCCGCGGTGCAGCGGGTTGGGCAGCGCCTGGCCCTGTTCGGTGAACTGCAGCGACACCGAATTCAGGCAGTGGCGCTCGCCGCTCGGCGGCGGGCCGTCCGGAAACACATGGCCGAGATGGCTGTCGCAGCGGGCGCAGACGATCTCGGTGCGGATCATGCCGTGGCTGGTGTCGCGTAGTTCGCGCACGTGGTCGGGGTGGTAGGGCGCGAAGAAGCTCGGCCAGCCGGTGCCGGAATCGAACTTGGCGCTGGAGCGGAACAGCGGCAGCCCGCACATCCGGCAGGTGTAGACGCCCTCCAGCTTGTTGTCCAGGAATACGCCGCAGAACGGCGCTTCGGTGCCGTGCTGCAGCAGCACCCGGCGTTCCTCCGCGTTCAGTCCGCCGATCAACTGCTCGCGCTCGGCAGCGGTAGGAGGCGTGAGGTCGAATCGGCTCATGGCGGGGCCCGTGGCTGGAGGAGGGGAAAACAACATGAGGGCTGTACGGGGTGGATCAAGCGCGCCGCGCCGCGTCGACGCGGCGTTGGCGATGCGCTAGCGTGGAATGCTCCGCCCCGGCCCGTCGATGGAGCCACCGTGAAGCGCCTGCTGCCCTGCGTTGCAATCGCCCTGCTCCTGCCGGCACTCGCCGCCGCGCAGAGTCTCCAGCCGGTCCCCGGCGCACCGGCCGGCAATCGCGACGCCAACACCCTGCAGTCCGCGCCGCCGCCGGCGCCCTCGGTGGCCAGCCGCCTCGACGAGCGTCCGCCGGCCTCAACGTCCGCCCCCAAGGCCGCGCCTTTGCCTTCCAGCCTGGACGACCGGCCGCAAGGAAAGGCCCGGCACACGCGTCCGGCCAGTCCGGCGGTACCGGCCGCCGCGCTCGCCGACCCGTCCGCACGCCGCCCGGTCCGCCTCTACGACCGCCGCGGCCAGCTGGTGCCGGGGGCGATGCAGGTGGGGCCGAACCGCGCGCTGGATACCCGCACCGGCCGTTACTACGACACCGTGCCCAGCGGCGACGGGGTCCGCATCCAGGACTGAGCGCCTGCGCCCCGGCGGCGAACGCGCGGCGAACGCCGCGTGGCCGCCATCCTCACAAATCGGTTCCTAGACTGGCGAACCGGCCGCGACTGCCGCGGCGCCATGTTTTCGCAGGAGAACCGATGAGCAAGCTTCCCGACAACACCCTGATCGTCGTCGCCGACCGCACCGCTGCGCGCCTGTTCCGGGTCAACCTGGCCGGCGAGACCGCGCTGCTGGAGCAGACCGAAGTGCTGAACCCGACGCCGATCGAGGGCGTGGAGGACGGCGACCGGCCGATGACCATGGATGAAGCCGGGTTCGTGCGTCAGATCGCCGAGCGCCTGTACCAGGACGCGTTGCGCGGCGATGTCGAGCATCTGATGCTGGTCGCCGACCCGCACACGCTGGGGCAGTTGCGGCCGCTGCTGCACAAGGAGGTCCAGAAGCGGGTGGTGGCCGAACTGGCCAAGAACCACGCCAATTCCTCGCGCGACGACCTCGAGAAGCTGCTGGTCTCCTGACCCGCCCCTCGCGCGGAACGCTCAGTCGGCGATCGGCAGGCTGAGCGTTTCCTTCACTTCCTCCATCACGATGTAGCTCTTGGACTCGCGCACGTGCGGCAGGGTCAGCAGGGTGCTGCCCAGCAGCTTGCGGTAGGACGCCATCTCGCTGATGCGGGCCTTGAGCAGGTAATCGAAGTCGCCCGAGACCAGGTGGCACTCGAGCACGTTGGGCAGCTTCAGCGCGGCGCGGCGGAACTCCTCGAAGATGTCGCCGGACTTGTAGGCCAGGCTGATCTCCACGAATACCAGCAGGCTGGCCTTGAGGTAATGCGGGTCCAGCCGCGCGTAGTAGCCGGTGATGGCGCCGTCGCGTTCCAGTCGGCGCACCCGCTCGGTGCACGGGGTGGTGGACAGGCCCACCCGCTCGCCCAGTTCGGTGAAGGAGATGCGCCCTTCCTGCTGCAGGATGCGCAGGATCTTGCGGTCGATCTTGTCCAGTTCGCGAAGGCGTGCGGCCATGCGGGGCGGTCTCAGGGGTTTGGCCTGCCAAGCCGGCAGAAGTCAGGGGAAAATCCTGGGTTGTGCTGCCTATACTGCACCGAACTTCTGCCCTGGCGCCATCCAGCCAGGGATTTGATCCGAACGGAGTAGGCGCATGCGGGTTCTGGTTCTCGGCAGCGGAGTGATCGGCACGGCCACGGCGTGGTATCTGGCCCGCAGCGGCTGCGAGGTGACGGTGGTCGACCGCCAGCCTGCGGCCGGGCTGGAGACCAGTTATGCCAATGCCGGCCAGGTCTCGCCCGGCTACGCCTCGCCGTGGGCGGCGCCCGGGGTGCCGCTGAAGGCGCTGAAATGGCTGTTCCAGCGCCATGCGCCGCTGGCGATCACGCCGACCGCCGATCTGCAGCAGTACCTGTGGCTGGCGCAGATGCTGCGCAACTGCACCGCCGAGCGCTACGCCATCAACAAGGCGCGGATGGTGCGCCTGTCCGAGTACAGCCGCGACTGCCTGGACCAGCTGCGTGCCGAGACCGGCATCGCCTACGAAGGCCGCCAGCTCGGGACCACCCAGTTGTTCCGCACCCAGCAGCAACTGGACGGTGCGGCCAAGGACATCGAGGTGCTGCGCGAGTACGGCGTGCCCTACGAGCTGCTGGACCGTGCCGGCATCGCCCGGGTCGAGCCGGCCCTGGCCAGCGCACCGGCGACCCTGGTCGGCGCGCTGCGCCTGCCCAACGACCAGACCGGCGACTGCCGCCTGTTCACCCAGCGCCTGGCCGCGATGGCCGCCGCGGCCGGCGTGCAGTTCCGCCAGGGCGAGACCATCGAGGCGCTGCAGGCCGATGGCGACCGCATCGATGGCGTGCGCATCGGCGGACGGGTGGAGCGCGCCGACCGCTATGTGGTCGCGCTGGGCAGCTATTCGCCGGGCCTGCTGGCGCCGCTGGGCATCCGCCTGCCGGTGTACCCGCTGAAGGGTTATTCGCTGACCCTGCCGATCCGCGACGCGGCGCTGGCGCCCACCTCCACCATCCTCGACGAGAGCTACAAGGTGGCAATCACCCGCTTCGACGATCGCATCCGCGTCGGCGGCATGGCCGAACTGGCCGGCTTCGACCTGTCGCGGCCGGCACGGCGCCGCGCCACGCTGGAGAAGGTGGTCAACGACCTGTACCCGCGCGGCGGCGACCTGGCCGCGGCCGAGTTCTGGACCGGGCTGCGCCCGGCCACCCCGGACGGCACCCCAGTGGTCGGCGCCACCGGCTACCGCAACCTGTTCCTCAACACCGGCCACGGCACGCTGGGCTGGACCATGGCCTGCGGCTCCGGTCGCTACCTGGCCGACCTGATGGTCTCGCGGCAGCCGCAGATCAGCGGCGAGGGCCTGGACATCTTCCGTTATTCCCGCGGTTCCGCCGCGTCCGTCGCCGAGGCCGTCGCGTGCGCCCAGCCCGTGCATTGATCGATCTCGCCGCGCTGCGCCACAACTACCGCCTGGCCCGCCGGCTGAGCGGCGGCAAGGCGCTGGCGGTGGTCAAGGCCGATGCCTACGGGCACGGCGCGGTGGCCTGTGCGCGCGCGCTGGACGGCGAGGCCGACGGTTTCGCGGTGGCCTGCATCGAGGAGGCGCTGGAATTGCGCCAGGCCGGCATCGCCGCGCCGATCCTGCTGCTGGAAGGCATCTTCGACGCCGACGAACTGCCGCTGGTCGCCGAACACCGGCTGTGGTGCGCGGTGGCCTCGCCCTGGCAGGTGGAGGCGATCGCCGCCTTCGCCGCACCGCAGCCGCTGTGCCTGTGGCTGAAGCTGGACAGCGGCATGCACCGGCTGGGCCTGGCGCCGGAGGAATTCCGCGCCGCGCACGCGCGGCTGAGCGCGCTGCCGCAGGTCGAGCGACTGGTGCTGATGAGCCACTTCGCCCGCGCCGACGAACTCGATAGCGCGCGCACCCGCGAGCAGGTGGAGGTGTTCCGTCAGGCCACCGCCGGCCTGGCCGGCGAGACCAGCCTGTGCAACTCGCCAGCCCTGCTCGGCTGGCCGGAGCTGCGCAACGACTGGGGACGGCCGGGACTGATGCTGTACGGTGCCGACCCGTTCGCCGCCGCGGCCGCGCTGCCCGGCGAACTGCGTCCGGTGATGACCCTGCAGTCCAGGATCATTTCCGTGCGCACTATCGCGCCGGGCGAGCCGGTCGGCTACGGCGCGCGCTTCGTCGCGGCGCGGCCGACCCGGGTCGGGGTGGTGGCGATCGGCTATGCCGACGGCTATCCGCAGTTCGCGCCCAACGGTACGCCGGTGCTGATCGATGGCGCGCCCGGCGCACTGATCGGGCGCGTGTCGATGGACATGCTGACCGTGGACCTGACCGACCACCCGCAGGCCGGGCTCGGCAGCGAGGTGCAGTTGTGGGGCGAACAGCCGCGCATCGATGCGCTGGCCGGGCGCTGCAGTTCCAGCGCCTACCGCTTGCTGTGCGGCCTCAAGCGCGCGCCGCGCACCTATCTCGGCGGTTGATCCATGCCTGACGGCGCCGGCGCGATGCCGGCGCCGCGCGTGCGGCCTCAGCGCTCGGCGACCGTGCTGTCCTTGCGCAACTGCCGGCGCAGCCAGTCGTCGAGCATGCGCTTTTCGTAGCGCAGCGGATCGGTGCTCAGGCCGACCGAGCTGTTGTACAGATAGCTGGGGTCCATCAGTTTCGGCTGGCCCTGCGCGATCACTTGGCCGTCGGCGCCGTACAGGGTGAAGTCGAGGCTGATCCGCGGCGGGTACAGGTCGCGCATCACCCGCACGTCGTTCCAGTTCGGGCCGTGCCACGGCTCGAAGTCGCCGGCGCGCTTGATGTCGGTCAGCTTGATGTCCAGGCGCTGCCCGGGCTGCAGTTGCTTGGCGGCCTGCTTCTGCAGGTAGGCGGCCAGGTCCTGTACCCAGTCGCCGCGTTCGGCTTCCCAGCGGTTGCGGCTTTGCCGCAGTTCGCTGAAGGTGGACGGGTCGGCCCAGCTGACCTGCACCGGGCCGTCGCTGACGAGGCTGCGCGGCGCCTGCGGGTCGGTGACGTTGCGGATCTCGGCGGAGGCGCCGCCCGCCCACAGGCAGGCAAGCGCCAGCGCCGTCCAGGCATAGCGGATCTTCATGGCGGATCTCCAGGAGACGTGCGCCCAGTGTGTGCCTGTGCCGGCGTGCCCGCAATCGCGGCGAGGCGTGCGGCGACGACCGTTGGCCGCCGATTCATCCGCTCCGGCGTGACGGACGGCTCACATCGCCTCGCCGCCTGCTTCACGGTGCGCGCGCGAGCATGGTTGCCACTCGGAGGATGCGGGGATCGCATGAAGACGCCGTTGTTCCACCAGGCCCACACCGGCAGCGATGTGCGCCTGCAATTCATCGACTGGGCCAAGCGGCATGGGCACAGCCCGGCCAGCGGTGCTGCCGCGTTCGTCGAGCACCAGGCCAACCTGGACGAGGCGGCGCGGCAGTTGCGCCTCAACCCCGGCGACGACGTGCGCCATCTGCTGCGGCGCTACCTGGTCTCGCTCGGCGAGGCGCAGGACGTGGCCGTGCAGTTCCCGCCCAGCTACCACTACCGCAGCCCGCAGGGGCAGAGCTTCCGCTACACGCTGACCCTGGTGCTGGCCGAGGACGGCGTGGAGTGGAAGGCGCGGGTGTGGACCGGCCTGGAGTACCTGGGCCTGATCGTCGGCCGCGGTGCCGGCCCGCGCGCCAACTACACGCGCCTGGCGCGGATGGCGGTGGAGCACGAGCTCGCCGGCGACGCGCCGCGTTTCACGCTCGGCTGAGCAATTCAGGAATCTTGGCATGTCCGTCGTCAGCGCACCCGAGCGATCCGTGGTTCCCGAAGAATGCCGCCGGCAATGCCGGCAGCTGGGGCCGACACGCGTGCAGCAGTTGCTCGAATCCTCTTCGCCGCCGCCGTGGCGCGAGGAGGCCGAGCGTTGGCTGGAAGAGCAGGCCTTGCGCAGCGCGCGCCTGACCCAGTGGATGGTGCTCGCCGGCATCGGCCTGTCGCTGCTGGGCATCGTGCTGGTGATCGCGTTCTTCTGGTGACATCGTTCGGGCAGGCGCAGCACAGGCGCTGGCTTGACGGCGGCGGAGTGGCTTAACAAGATGGGGGTTTACGCCTTGCCGCTCCTGGCGCATCGTCGTTGCGCCGCGGATGCCGGGCACCGTCTTCATCCGTTGCCGTAGGCCGCTTCCAGAGCTAGTCCGTCATGCATGCCAGTCCAGACTCCACCGCTTCCTCGTTTGCGCAGGCGACGGACCTGCAGTACCGCGAGATCTTCGACAAGATCGATTCCGGCTTCTGCGTGATCCAGATGCTGTTCGAGGGCGAGCGCGCGGTCGATTACGTGTTCCTGCAGGTCAATCCGGCCTTCGAGCGCGAGACCGGCCTGCGCGATGTGGTCGGGCGGCGCATGCGCGAGATCTCGCCGACCCACGAGGAGCACTGGTTCCAGCGCTACGGCGCGGTGGCGTTGACAGGCCGTCCGGACAAGTTCGAGAACTTCGCGACTGCGCTGGACCGCTGGTGGGCAGTGGATTCGTTCCGTGTCGGCGCGCCGGAACTGCGCCAGGTCGCCGTGCAGTTCCTCGACATCACCGAGCGCAAGCGGATGGAGCGCGACCTGGCCGAGAGCGAGGCGCGCTTCAGCGCGCTTGCCGAGGGCCTGCCGATGCCGGTGTGGGTGCTGGACGCCCAGGGCGAACTGCGCTTCACCAACACCGCCTATGCCGAATTCTTCGGCATCGATCTGGATACCGATGCTGCGCGCCCGGGTTGGGGCGACGTGCTGCATCCGGAAGACGTGGGCGTGTTCGCCTACGAATTGCGCAACGCGCTGCACGACCAGCGCAACCTGCGCGCGCTGGTGCGCGCGCGCCGCCACGACGGCGAGTGGCGCTGGGTGGAAATGACCGCGGTGCCGCGCTATTCCGCCGAGGGCCAGTTCATCGGCCTGGCCGGCAGCAGTCCGGACGTCACCGAACGCCGCGACATCGAACTGGCGCGCGAGCAACTGCTGGAATCCGAGCGCAGCGCACGCAACGCCGCCGAGAGCATGGCGCGGCTGAAGGACGAATTCCTGGCGACGCTGTCGCACGAACTGCGCACGCCGCTGACCACCATCCTCGGCTGGAGCGACCTGCTGCTGCAGCGGCTGCCGCCGGGCGACCCGAGCAGCAAGGGCCTGTCGGTCATCGCCAGCAGCGCGCGTGCGCAGCAGCGGCTGATCTCGGACATGCTCGATCTCAGCAGCATGCTGCTGGGCAAGGTGCAACTGGAAGTGGAGGCGCTGGACCTGGCCGAGCAGGTGCGCGAGGCGATGCGCGCGCAGGAGCCGGTGGCCGAAGGCAAGGACCAGGCGCTGACCCTGCAGGCGCCGTCGCAGCCGTGCATGGTGCTGGGCGACGCCACGCGCCTGCAGCAGGTGTTCTGGAACCTGTTGTCCAACGCGATCAAGTTCACGCCCGCGCACGGGCGCATCGCCCTGGCGATCGCGCTCGACGACGATGGCGAGCACGTCAGCGTGGCCGTGCGCGATTCCGGCGACGGCATTCCGCCGGAATTCCTGCCGCATCTGTTCGGGCGCTTCCGCCAGGCCGACAGCACTACGACACGCCTGCACGGCGGCCTCGGCCTGGGCCTGGCGATCGTGCAGCAGCTGGTGGAAATGCACGGCGGCCAGATCAGCGCGGCCAGCGAAGGTCGCGGTTGCGGCTCGGTCTTCACCGTGCGCCTGCCGCTGCACCGCGATGCGCCGGGCTCGCGCCCGCTGCGCGAAGTGCGCGCGTTCGCGATGGCCGAGCAGGTGGTCGAGGCGTATTCGCTCAAGGGCGTGCGCCTGTTGGCGGTGGAGGACCAGCCGGACATGCTCGACTACCTGCGGCGCCTGCTCGAGGAGCAGGGCGCGGAGGTGGTCGCGGTGGGCTCGGCCAGCGAGGCGTTGGAGGTGCTCGACGGCGGCGGCCATGCGGCGATCGACGTGATGGTCACCGACATCGGCATGCCGGGCATGGATGGCTACGGGCTGATCCGCACCGTGCGCGAGAACATGGGCCTGGGCGCGGACGAACTGCCGGCGGTCGCGGTGACTGCGCTGGCGCGTGCCGACGATCGCCAGCGCGCGCTGCAGTCCGGCTTCCAGGAACACCTGGCCAAGCCGTACAGCGTGGCGCAGCTGGTCTCGGCGGTGCGCTTCGCGCGGCAGCGTTAGCGCGGTCTTGCCCGCCGGCTCACGCGGCCGGCGTTAGGGTGCTGCGGTTCCCCCTCAGGAGTCCGCCGATGACCCAGTTTGCCGAGCGTATCCACACCGACCAGGCGCAGATCCAGGCGCTGGAAGCGTTGATCCTGCAACTGCCCGGGCAGGCGCATGTGCGCATCGAATTGCACGACGGCAGCGTGTGCTTCGGCACCGTGTCGGTCCGGCCCAGCATCCAGCAGTTCCGCGACGCCGATGGCAACGAGGGCAGCAATGCGCAGGTGCGCATCGACGACCTCGACGATCCGGCCCGGCACCGCTACCTGTGGCTGGACGAAATCCGCAGCGTGCGCCAGTTGCCGGCACGGCCCTGGGAGACCGATCCGCGCGGCGACGCCTCTTGACGCATCTTTCACTTTTTCCGCGTCGGGGCTGTGCATCATCGGCGTTCCCCCGTGTTCCCGGATATCCAAGACACATGGCCATGTCTTCGCCGATTCGCGCCCGTTGGGTGTTGTGTGCGCTCAGTGCCGCCCTGCTCGCCGCCTGCGGCGACACCGCCAAGCACTCCATCGAGGAGGGCATGGGGCCGGATCCGGTGTTGCCCGATCCGGTCAAGCGCATGATCCCCACGGTCAAGGTCGCCGAGGTCAAGCGCTGGGCCGATGGCGCCGCGCCGGTGCCGGCCGCCGACCTGGCGGTGCAGGCCTTCGCCCGCGACTTGGACCATCCGCGCTGGCTGTATGTGCTGCCCAACGGCGACGTGCTGGTCGCCGAGACCGCCGAGCCGCCGGCACCGGAAAAGGAGAGCAGCGGCCTGCGCGACAAGATCCAGGGCGCGATGATGGCCAAGGCCGGCGCCGCCGTGCCCAGCGCCAACCGCATCACCCTGCTGCGCGACGCCGACGGCGATGGCGTCGCCGAAGTGCGCACGCAGTTCCTCAAGGGCCTGTATTCGCCGTTCGGCATGGCCCTGGTCGGCGACCGCCTGTACATCGCCAATGCCGATGCCCTGGTCAGCTTCCCGTACAAGGAGGGCGACACCCAGATCACCGCCGCGCCCAGCTTCGTCGCCAACCTGCCCGGCGGCATCAACCACCACTGGACCAAGAGCCTGCTGGCCAGCCGCGACGGCAAGAAGCTGTACGTGGGCGTCGGCTCCAACAGCAACGTCGCCGAGAACGGCATGGAGCAGGAGCTCAACCGCGCCGCGATCCTGGAAGTGGACGCCGCCAGCGGCGCCACCCGCGTGTTCGCCAGCGGCCTGCGCAATCCGGTCGGCCTGGCCTGGCAGCCCGGCACCGACACGCTGTGGACCGTGGTCAACGAACGCGACGAGATCGGCAGCGACCTGGTGCCGGATTATCTGACCTCGGTGCGCGAGGGCGGTTTCTACGGCTGGCCGTACAGCTACTACGGCCAGCACGTGGACGAGCGCGTGCAGCCGCAGAACCCGGAGATGGTGGCCAGCGCGATCAAGCCGGACTACGCGCTGGGCGCGCATACCGCCTCGCTGGGCCTGGCCTTCTACGAGGGTGCGCTGCTGCCGCAGCCCTACCGCGGCGGCGCCTTCATCGGCCAGCACGGCTCCTGGAACCGCGACCCGCCGTCGGGCTACAAGGTGATCTACGTGCCTTTCGCCAACGGCAAGCCCAGCGGCAAGCCGCAGGACGTACTGACCGGCTTCCTCGACGCCGAGGGCCGCGCGCAGGGCCGCCCGGTCGGCGTGGCGGTGGACAAGCCGGGCGCGCTGCTGGTCGCCGACGACGTCGGCAATGTGGTGTGGCGGGTGACGCCGAAGCCGGGGAAGTGAGCGGTCTGGTTAGCCGCGTGTTTCCGCATCGATCGTAGGGGTGGCTTCGGTCGCGGCGCGGGGTTCATGGTCGCGATGCGGGACTGATGGCTGCGACGTGGGCTTCATGGTGAAGCCCGATCGCGGCTTAGGCCGTTCCTACAAAGGACCACTGCGGCGGTGTGGCGCGTGCCCCCAGGGCTGCTGCAGCGCGCATCTCATTGCGCGACCGCGTGCTTCGAAAAACATGCGCAGACACCCATAGGAGCGGCTTCAGCCGCGACGGGCCTTACAGGAAAACCACGACCGCAGCCGCTTCCTGAAAGCCGGCCTTGTTTGCTGCAATCGAAAATCGCGCGAGTGAGCGCGAGGGCAAATCTATCTCTGCTAACGCGTGCAGGAGCGGCGTCGGCCGCGGCCGGGATGCGGCTGGCAAGGCCCGGTCGCGTCCGACGCCGCTCCTGCACGATTGATTGACCGAGCCGAAAGCCCGGCGTCAGTGCTCCACAGGCGCCGGTTCCACACCGAAGCGGCGGGCGTAGCCGCGTTCGTTGAAGACGCGCTCCACTTCGGTGTCGCCCAGTTCCGGGGCGGCATAGACGGCATACACCACGCTGCCGTCGTCGCGTGCGCCGCGCTGGTGCAGGCGGTAGCGCGGACGCCCGGTGCCGGTGTTCTCCGGGTAGTGCAACGGCGGCTGGCTGCCATCCAGGTCCACTTCGCTGTTGTCGACGACGCCGCCGATGAACACTGCGCGCATGCTGCCTCTCCGGTCATTGGGTGCCTTGCAGCCTAGGCGCGGCGATGTTGCCGAAACATCAATGATGCGTTGGATTCGCGCAAAACCGGGGCCGCCGCGCACTGCCGGTAGAATGCGCGTCCCTGTTCCGATGACTCACGCCCGATGCCGGCTGCGCAAGACGCCCCCCTCGACACCCTGTTCCTGCCGTTCGCCCAGGGCGTGCTGCGCTGGCCTGCCGGCAAGGTGCTGTTCCTGCGCGCCCGCGACGGCTGGGCGCTGCGTCAGCACGCGCAGTCGCCGCAACTGGTCTGCGAGCAGGACTACCGGCCGTTCGCCAGCGCGCTGCAGCAGGGCGGCTGGACGGCACGCGCCGAGCAGGACGGCGCCGCCGACGCCGGCGGCTACGCGCTGGTGCTGGTGCTGCCGCCGCGCCAGCGCGAGGAAGCGCGGGCGCTGCTGGCGCGCGCCGTGGCGCTGGCCGCGCCGGGCGGCATGGTGGTGGCCTGCCAGGCCAACAACGAGGGGGCGCGCTCCGGCGAGGACGACTTGCAGCAATTGGCCGGCCTCGGCGGCAAGCTGACCAAGCACCACTGCCGGGTGTACTGGACCGCGCCGCTGCAGGGCGGCCACGACGCCGCGCTGCAGCAGCGCTGGGCGACGCTGGATGCGGTGCGGCCGATTCTCGACGGTCGCTTCCGCAGCCGCCCGGGCGTGTTCGCCTGGGATCGCATCGACCCGGCCTCGGCGCTGCTGGCCGAGCACCTGCCCGCCGATCTGCGCGGCCGTGCCGCCGATCTCGGGGCCGGCTACGGCTACCTGTCGGCCGAACTGCTGGCGCGCTGCCCGCAACTGACCGCGCTGGACCTGTTCGAGGCTGACGCGCGCGCGCTGGCGCTGGCGCGCGCGAATCTGGCGCAGGCACCGGCCGGCCCGACGCTGGGCTTCCACTGGCACGACGTGACCACCGGACTGCCGGGGCAGTACGACGTCATCGTCAGCAATCCGCCGTTCCATGCGCCGGGGCGGATGGAGCGGCCGGACATCGGCCGGCGCTTCATCGCGGTGGCGGCGCAGGCGCTGGCGCCCGGCGGGCGGCTGTTCCTGGTCGCCAACCGGCATCTGCCCTACGAGGCGGTGCTCGACGCCAGCTTCGGGGAGACCGAGGTGCTCGCCACCCGCGACGGCTTCAAGCTGATCCACGCGGTGCGCAGCCGTGCCGGAGCGCGCCGATGAAACTGGTCAAGCACCTGGCCAACCTGGGCTACGGCAGCCGCAAGCAGGTGGCGCTGATGTTCCGCGAGGGCCGCATCACCGACGCCGAGGGCGAGGTGCTGTACGCCGACGACCAAGTGCCGCACGCCACGATCCGCGTCGACGGCGAGCCGCTGGACCCGCCGCCCGGGCTGATCCTGGCGCTGCACAAGCCGGTCGGCTACACCTGCTCGACCAAGGATCCGGGACGCATCGTCTACGACCTGCTGCCGCCGCGCTTCCGCCTGCGCTCGCCGCTGCTGTCCACGGTGGGGCGGCTGGACCGCGACACCAGCGGCCTGCTGCTGATGACCGACGACGGTGCGCTGCTGCATCGCATCGTCTCGCCCAAGGCGCGGCTGGCCAAGGTCTACGAGGCCACCCTGGCCGAGGATCTGCGCGGCGACGAGGCCGCGCAGTTCGCCAGCGGCACGCTGATGCTCGACGGCGAGACCACGCCGCTGCTGCCGGTGCAACTGGAGACGCTGGGGCCGCGGCAGGTGCGCGTGGCCCTGCACGAAGGCCGCTACCACCAGGTGCGGCGCATGTTCGCCGCCGTCGGCAACCACGTGGCCGCGCTGCACCGCAGCCGCATCGGCGGCTTCGGCCTGGACGATCTGCCCTCGGGGCAGTGGCGGGTGCTGGAGGCGGCGGACGTGGCGGTGCTGTTCGAGGGCCGGGATTAGGGAGTCGGGCTTGGGGATTGGCAAAAGCGCGTGGCGCCACGCCCCGTCGCAAATCCCGCTTCTACGAATCCCGAATCCCAAATCACGAATCCCGCTCCCCGACCGCCCGCTTCCAGCCCTCCAGCTCCAGCGTCTCCAGGGTCTGCAGATTGCGCTCGACGATCACGTCCGCGTCCGGGAAGGCGGCCACTGCGCGTTCCACGCTGTCCTCGCGCAGCAGGTGCAGGGTCGGGTAGGGCGCGCGGTTGGTGTAGTTGCCGATGTCGTCCGGTGCGGTGCCGGCGAACTGGTACTGCGGATGGAAACTGGCCACCTGCAGCACGCCCTGCAGGTCCAGCGCTTCGACCGCGGCGTCGGCGTTGTCGAGGAAGTCGTTGTAGTCGAGGAAGTCCTGCAGCACGTCCGGATGCACGATCAACGTGGTGTCGATCTGCTCGGCCGGGGTGTCGCGCAGCAGCACCAGTTCCTCGGCCAGCTGTTCGAGCAGTGCCTCGGGCGTACTCGCATCGCTGAGCACGAAACGCACCTGCTGCTTGACGTACACCGCCTTGGCGAACGGACACAGGTTCAGCCCGATCACCGCGCGCTCCAGCCATCGGCGGGTCAGGGCGATCGGGTCGTCGGAGGCGGGGGCAAGCGAGGTGGGAGGCATGGCGTCGGCGGCGGCGAAGGGGCGGCGCGCGTGGGCACGGGGCCGCGCGCGGCGGCCAGTGTATGCCGGATAGGCGCCGGTGGCCGGGGTTACGGTGCGTTCCAGCGGTTGTAGGACACGTCCAGCCACGGCGGATGCTCGGCATACATCTCGCGGATCAGTTGCTTGGTCAGTTCCACCAGGCCGGAGTCGTCGTTGCGGCGATAACTCATGATGATCGGCGAGGTGGCGTGTTCGTCGTCGATCAGGCGGTAATGCAGGTCGCTGCGCATCGACCGCGCCGAGGCCGGGATCAGGCAGATCCCGCTCTCGGCCGCGACCAGGCCCAGCGCGGTCTGCAGCTCGCGCACCTCCTGCAGTTCGCTGGGATGCGCGCCGTGATCCTGCAGCAGCGACAGCACCTGATCGGCGAAGCTGGGGCGCGGATGGCTGGGATAGAGCAGCAGCCGTTGCCCGGCCAGCGCCGCCGGCGGCAGCGGCGCGTCCTCCGCGGCCAGCGGGTGTTCCATCGGGATCGCCGCGACCAGGCGCTCCTCGCGCAGGACCAGGCGTTCGACATGCTGGTCGCTGCTGCGCACGCGGCCGAAGCCCAGGTCGATGCGGCCTTCCTTCAGCGCTTCCACCTGCTGGCTGGACATCAGCTCGACCAGGCGCACTTCCAGGTCCGGTCGCGCCTGGCGCAGGCGCCGCACCACCGTGGGCAGACCGCCGTACAGGGTGGAGGCGACGAAGCCGATCGAGGCCACGCGGCGCTCGCTGCGGCCGAGCCGGCGCGCGGCCTCGGTCATCTGCTCGACCCGGCCCAGCACCTGCAGCGCTTCCTCGTAGAACAGCCGTCCGGCGTCGGTGAGACGCAGCGGGCGGCTGCGCCGCACCAGCAGCGGCACGCCCAGTTGCTGTTCGATCTGCTGGATCTGCCGGCTCAGCGGCGGTTGCGCGATATGCAGGATTTCTGCGGCACGGGTGAAGTTGCGTTCGCGGGCGACGGCCACGAAGTAGCGGAGTTGACGCAGATCCATAGACGCTCGCTGTGGCGGAAAGTTACATGACATTCAAAGTATGCTGTGCTGCAGCAAATCATGAACGTCTAGGTTTCCCGTCATACTATATCTTCAGGGTATGAAATGGTGCTGCATTCAGTCTTGGACGGCAGTGCCGTGCCGGGCCAAGAATCGGCGCCATGTCACCGCACCCCACCACCGCCACCGTCGAACGCGTCGAGACGCTGCTGCTCGACCTGCCCACGATCCGCCCGCATCGCCTGTCGATGGCGACGATGCGCGGGCAGACCCTGATGCTGGTGCGCCTGCATTGCAGCGACGGCGTGGTCGGGCTGGGCGAGGGCACCACGATCGCCGGTCTGGCCTACGGCGCGGAGAGCCCGGAAGGCATGCAGTTGACGATCGACCGCTACATCGCGCCGCTGCTGGTCGGGGCCGATGCCTGCGCGGTGCAGGCGCTGATGCAGCGGATCGGCGGCCTGGTCAAGGGCAACCATTTCGCCAAGTGCGCGATCGAGACCGCGCTGCTCGACGCCCACGGCCAGCGGCTCGGCCTGCCGGTGTCCGAGCTGCTGGGCGGGCGCCTGCGCGATCGCCTGCCGGTGGCGTGGACGCTGGCCTCCGGCGACACCGAACGCGACATCGCCGAGGCCGAACGCATGCTCGCCGAGCGCCGGCACAACGTGTTCAAGCTGAAGATCGGCACGCGCAGCGTCGCCGAGGACGTGGCCCACGTGGCGGCGATCAAGCGCGCGTTGGGGGCGCGCGGCGCGGTGCGGGTGGACGTCAACATGGCCTGGAGCGAGACCGAGGCGGTGCGCGCGCTGCCGGCGCTGGCCGACGCCGGCTGCGAACTGGTCGAACAGCCGGTGGCGTCGCTGGCGGCGATGCGGCGGCTGATGCGCCGCTTCCCGATCGCGTTGATGGCCGACGAGATGCTGAGCGGCCCGGAAAGCGCCTTCGAGGCGGCGCGACGCGGCGCGGCCGACGTGTTCGCCGTGAAGATCGAGCAGTCCGGCGGCCTGTACGCCGCGCAGAAGGTCGCGGCCATCGCCGATGCCGCCGGCATCGGCCTGTACGGCGGGACGATGCTGGAAGGGGCGATCGGCACCATCGCTTCGGCCCATGCCTTCGCCACCTTCGCCAACCTGCAATGGGGCACCGAGCTGTTCGGTCCCTTGTTGCTGACCGAGGAGATCCTCGCCGAGCCGCTGCGCTACGAGGATTTCCAACTGCACTTGCCGTGCGGACCAGGCCTGGGCATCGCCCTGGACGAGGCACGGGTGGACGCGCTGCGCCGCGATCGCCGCCGCATCGTGATGCCGGTGGCTACCGGCGTGGAGGAATGAACATGTTGTTTCACGTGAGCATGGAAGTGAACCTGCCCGGCGACATGCCGCCCGAGCGTGCCGAGCAGCTCAAGCGCGACGAAAAGGCGCGTTTCCAGCAGCTGCAGCGCAGCGGCCAGTGGCGCCATATCTGGCGGGTGGTCGGGCAGTACGCCAACGTCAGCATCTTCGACGTGGCCGACAACGCCGAACTGCACGCGCTGCTGCTGTCGCTGCCGTTGTTTCCCTACATGCGCATCGCGGTCACCCCGCTGTGCCGCCATCCCTCGTCGCTGTACGAGGACGATCGCTAGTCCCGCACCACGGGCGCTTCCTCGGGAGGGGAACGTCTCAAGGCAGCCAACGCAACCATGAGCAGAGAAGGAACCAGACGATGAGCGTCAAGATTTTCGAGACCCCGGAGGTGCAGGCGTTCCTGCGCACGGTCAGCGGCCTGGAGCAGACGGCCGGCGACGCGCGTGTGAAACGGATCGTGCATCGCGTGCTGTCGGACCTGTTCAAGGCCATCGACGATCTGGATGTCACGCCCGACGAGTACTGGAGCGCGATCGCCTGGCTCAACGACCTGGGCGCGGCAGGGCAGGCCGGGCTGATCTCGCCCGGGCTGGGCCTGGACCACTTCCTGGATCTGCGCCTGGACGCCATCGACGCGCAACTGGGCATCGACAATCCGACGCCGCGGACCATCGAAGGACCGCTGTACGTGGCCGGCGCGCCGGTGGCGCACGGCTTCGCCCGGCTCGACGACGGCAGCGACGAAAACGGCCATCCGCTGATCATGCACGGCACCGTGTACGCCGCCGACGGCCGCCCGCTGCCCGGCGCCACGGTGGAGGTGTGGCACTGCGACACGCGCGGTTTCTATTCGCACTTCGATCCCACCGGCAAGCAGGCGCCGTTCAACATGCGCCGCACCATCGTCGCCGACGACAACGGCCAGTACCGTTTCCAGAGCATCGTGCCCAAGGGCTACGGCGTGCCGCCGGGCAGCCCGACCGAACGCCTGCTGTTCGCGCTCGGCCGCCATGGCCAGCGTCCGGCGCACATCCACTTCTTCGTCGGCGCCGACGGCCACCGCAAGCTGACCACGCAGATCAACATCGCCGGCGACCCGCTGGTCAACGACGACTTCGCCTACGCCACCCGCGATGGCCTGGTGCCGGATCTGGTGGAACGCAGCGACGAGGCCAGCATCCAGGCCAACGGCCTGAGCGGCCCGTTTGCCGAGATCCAGTTCGATTTCCGCCTCACCGCACTGGTGGAAGGCGTGGACAACCAGGCCAATCCGCTGCGCCGCCGCGTCGCCGCCTAGTTTCCGCCGCGTCACGGGGCACGCTGCGCGTCGCCCCGTGCCGGTCATTGCCGCGGCCTGCGGTTGCCAACGCAGGCCGCCGCCATTCTCACAGGAGACACCCCCATGTCTGCCGTCATCGCCCCTGCGGCCGCGCTCGACACCCTGCTCGCCAATGCCGTGCAGGACGATCCCGCCGCGGGACAGTTCCGCTGCCGTCGCGAGATCTTCACCAGCGCCGATCTGTTCGAACTGGAAATGAAGCATCTGTTCGAGGGCAACTGGATCTATCTGGCGCACGAGAGCCAGATCCCCGCGCCGAACGACTACTACAGCACCTACATCGGCCGTCAGCCGGTGGTGATCACCCGCGACAAGCACGGCGAACTGCACGCGGTCATCAACGCCTGCGCGCATCGCGGCGCGATGCTGTGCCGGCGCAAGCACGGCAACAAGGGCAGCTTCACCTGTCCGTTCCATGGCTGGACCTTCTCCAATACCGGCAAGCTGCTCAAGGTCAAGGACGAGAAGACCACCCAGTACCCGCCGCAGTTCGGCCAGGACGGCAGCCACGATCTCAAGCGCGTGCCGCGCTTCGAGAGCTACCGCGGCTTCCTGTTCGGCAGCCTGCGCGAGGACGTGGCGCCACTGCACGAGTTCCTGGGGCAGACCCGGATCATCATCGACCAGATCGTCGATCAGGCGCCGCAGGGGCTGGAAGTGCTGCGCGGCAACTCGTCCTATGTCTACGACGGCAACTGGAAGCTGCAGATGGAGAACGGCTGCGACGGCTACCACGTCAGCACCGTGCACTGGAATTACGCCGCCACCATGAGCCGGCGCAAGCAGGAAGGCACCCCGGCGGTCGATGCCGGCAGCTGGAGCAAGAGCGTCGCCGGCGTGTACGGCTTCGAGAACGGCCACATCCTGCTGTGGACCAAGACCATGAACCCGGAAGTGCGCCCGGTGTACGCGCAGCGCGAGGAACTGGCGCAGCGCCTGGGCGCCGACCGCGCCGCGTTCATCGTCGAGCAGACGCGCAACCTGTGTCTGTATCCGAACCTGTTCCTGATGGACCAGTTCTCCACGCAGATCCGCGTGGTCAGGCCGCTGGACGTGGACAAGACCGAGGTCAGCATCTTCTGCTTCGCGCCCAAGGGCGAAAGCGCGCGCGACCGTGCGCTGCGCATCCGCCAGTACGAGGATTTCTTCAACGTCTCGGGGATGGGCACCGCCGACGACCTGGAGGAGTTCCGCGCGTGCCAGGCCGGCTACGCCGCCGGCGCGGCGCCGTGGAACGATCTCAGCCGCGGCGCGCCGTTGTGGATCGACGGCCCCGACGAGAATGCGCGGCGGATGGGACTGGCGCCGCTGCTGTCGGGCGAGCGCAGCGAGGACGAAGGCCTGTTCGTGCGCCAGCACGCGTACTGGGCGGAGGCGATGCGCGAGGCGATCGCACGCGAACGCGAGGGTACGGCATGAGCACCGACTACCAGACCATCTGCGCCTTCCTGTACCGCGAGGCGCGCCTGCTCGACGACCGCCAGTGGGACGAGTGGCTGACCCTGTACGCCGAGGACGCGGTGTACTGGATGCCGGCCTGGGACGACGACGACCGCCTCACCGACGATCCGCAGTCGCAGATCTCGCTGATCTACTACGCCGATCGCTCCGGGCTGGAGGACCGCGTGTTCCGCATCAAGACCGAGCGCTCCGGCGCCTCCACGCCGGAGCCGCGCACCAGCCACAACCTGAGCAACATCGAGGTGCTGTCCGAGCACGGGCAGGACATCGAGGTGCGGCACAATTTCCACACGCTCAGCCATCGCTACAAGGTCACCGACCAATTCTTCGGCACGGTGACGCTGACCCTGCGCCGGCAGGACGACGCGCTGCGCATCGCGCGCAAGACCATCGTGCTGAAGAACGATTACATCCGCCAGGTCGTCGACGTCTACCACGTCTGATCGGCACGCACCTGCGAGCAACCGCCATGTCCTATCGCATCGCGCTGAATTTCGAAGACGGCATCACCCGCTTCATCGACTGCAACGACGGCGAGACGGTGCTCGACGCCGCCTTCCGCCAGCGCATCAACCTGCCGATGGATTGCGCCGACGGCGTGTGCGGCACCTGCAAGTGCCGCGCCGAACGTGGGCGCTACGATCTGGGCGAGGACTACATCGAGGACGCGCTCAGCGCCGATGAAGCCGCCGCCGGCATGGTCCTGACCTGCCAGATGCGGCCGCAGTCAGACTGCGCCGTGGCGGTGCCGGCGACCTCGCTCGCCTGCAAGACCGGGAGCGTGCACTTCCAGGCCACGGTGGCGGCGGTGGTCGCGCATGCCGACGCCGCGCTGGAACTGACCCTGGAGACGATCGGCCCGGCGCCGGCCTTCCTGCCCGGCCAGTACGTCAACATCGCCGTGCCCGGCAGCGGCCAGTTGCGCGCGTATTCCTTCAGTTCCGCGCCGGGTGCGTCCACGCTGACCTTCCTGATCCGGCGCGTCCCCGGCGGCCTGATGAGCGCCTACCTGGACGCGGCCACGCCGGGACAGGTCCTGGACCTCAACGGCCCGCTGGGCAGCTTCTACCTGCGCGAGATCACCCGGCCGCTGCTGTTGCTGGCCGGCGGCACCGGCCTGGCGCCGTTCCTGTCGATGCTGGCGCAATTGCAGGCCAGCGGCTGCGCGCATCCGGTGCATCTGATGTACGGCGTGACCCGCGGCGCCGACCTGGTGCTGCTGGAGCGCCTGCAGGCGCTGGCCGAGCAGGCCGACTGGTTCACGTTCGATACCTGCGTGGTCGATCCGGCGGCGGCGCATCCGCGCACCGGCTACGTCACCGAGCACCTGCCTGCGCACGCCCTGCACGGCGGCGACGTGGACGTGTACCTGTGCGGACCGCCGCCGATGGTCGAAGCGGTGCGCACGCATTTTTCCGGCATCGGGCTGGTTCCGGCCGCCTTCCACTACGAGAAGTTCACCCCCAGCGCCGTGGCGCCGGTGCAGGAACGGGCCGCATGAGCGCGCGTTTCGCCGGCAAGGTGGTGGTGGTCACCGGCGCGGCGCAGGGCATCGGCCTGCGCGTGGCCGAGCGTGCCGCCGCCGAGGGCGCACGGCTGGTGCTGGTGGACCGCGCCGCCCATGTCGCCGAACTGTCCCAGGCACTGGCGCCGGCCGAAGTCGCCACGCTGGTGGCCGACCTGGAACACTACGAGGAGAACGCGCGGGCGATGCAGTTCGCGCAGGCGCAGATGGGCCGCATCGACGTGCTGGTGAACAACGTCGGCGGCACCATCTGGGCGCAGCCGTACCAGGAATACACCCCGGCGCAGATCGAGGCCGAGGTGCGGCGCTCGTTGTTCCCGGCGCTGTGGGGATGCCGCGCGGCGCTGCCGTACATGATCGCGCAGGGCGGTGGGGCGATCGTCAACGTCTCCTCCATCGCCACCCGCAGCATCCATCGCGTGCCGTACGGCGCGGCCAAGGGCGGGGTCAACGCGCTGACCGCGTGCCTGGCGTTCGAGCACGCCGCGCATGGCATCCGCGTCAACGCGGTCGCCCCGGGCGGTACCGAGGCGCCGCCGCGGCGGGTGCCGCGCAATGCCGATGCGCAGAGCGCGCAGGCGCAGGCCTGGTATCAGCAGATCGTCGCGCAGACCGTGGAATCGAGCCTGATGAAACGCTACGGCACGCTCGACGAGCAGGCCGCGGCGATCCTGTTCCTGGCCTCGGACGAGGCTTCCTACATCACCGGGACGGTGCTGCCGGTGGGCGGCGGCGACCAGGGATGATCCACCCGCCCGGCCCGCCGTGCGCGCGTCGCCGCGGCCTGTCGCCACGCACCGGCGGCGCCCACTGACCCCCGTGTCCTCACCTCTGTCCTTTCCTGGAGCGAACGCCATGCAGTCCCCTCTCTTCGACCCTTCGCGGCTGGCGCCGGACGTGCTGGCGGTGTTGCAAGGCATGGCCGCCAGCGGCGCGCCCCCGCTGGAGACCCTGCCGATCCCGCAGCTGCGCCAGGCCTACGGTCAGATCGGCGCGCTGCTCGGCGGCACGCCGTTGCCGGTGGCCGAGGTCCGTGCGCTGACCGCCACGGGGCCGGCCGGTCCGATCCCGCTGCGCCTGTATCGGCCGGTCAGCGCGCCGCAGGCCACCGCGGCCATCGTCTATCTGCACGGCGGCGGCTGGAGTGCCGGCGATCTGGACACCCACGATCCGGTCTGCCGGCGCCTGGCGCAGGCGGCCGCGTGCGCGGTGGTGGCGGTGGACTACCGGCTGGCGCCGGAACATCCGGCCCCGGCCGGCCCGCAGGACGTGGTCGCGGCGATCGCCTGGCTGGCGGCGCACGCCGGCGAGCTGGGCCTGGATGCCGGCCGCCTGGCCGTGGCCGGCGACAGCGCCGGCGGCAGTCTGGCGGCGGTGGCCTGTCAGCAGTTGCGCGGCAGTGCGGTGGCGCTGCGCGCGCAGGCGCTGTTCTATCCGAGTACGGATCTGTCGCCGGCATCGCAGGACTTTGCGGCGCGCCACGAGAACGCGCATGTGCCGCCGCTGACGCTGGCGGTGATGCAGGCGATGTCGGCGCCGTTCGTGGCCGAGTACGACCCCAGCGACAGCCGGCTGTCGCCGCTGCGCGCGGCCGATCTGCGCGGACTGCCACCGGCCTTGATCTACACCGCCGCCTGCGACGTGCTGCGCGACGACGGCCGCCACTACGCCGATGCCCTGCGCACGGCCGGGGTGGCGGTGGAGTACGTCGAACTGCCGGGCATGGTGCACGGCTTCGTCGAAATGGCCGGCGTGCTGCCGGCCGCCGTGCGCGCCATCGAACATGCCGCCGCCTTCCTGAGCGCGCGACTGGCATGACCGGCAACCCCGATTCCCAGGAGAACACCCGCATGAACGATACGCTTTTGCTGCAGCACGATTTTTGGCACGGAGCGCTTTTCACCGGTCAGTGGCAGGCCGCCACCGAGAGCGCGGAGGCGATCGCGCCGGCCAGCGGAGAGCAGCTCGGCCGCGTCGGCCTGGCTGGCCCGGCGCAGGTCGCGGTCTCGGCCGCCGCCGCTGCGCAGGCGCAACGCGGCTGGGCCGCGGCGCCGTATGCGCAACGCGCGCAGGTACTGCGCCAGGCCGCGCAACTGGCCGAGCGGTTCCAGCAGGAGATCGCCGATTGGCTGGTGCGCGAGAGCGGTTCCACCCAAGGCAAGGCCGGCTTCGAAGCGGCCCTGTGCGCCACCGCCCTGCACGAAGCGGCGGCGCTGCCGTCGCGCAGCGCCGGCGAGGTGCTGCCCTCCGCGGCGGGGCGCCTGAGTCTGGCGCGGCGCCGTCCGCTGGGCGTGGTCGGCGTCATCGCGCCGTTCAATTTCCCGCTGTACCTGGCCATGCGCGCGGTGGCGCCGGCGCTGGCGCTGGGCAACGCGGTGGTGCTCAAGCCCGATCCGCGCACCGCGATCTGCGGCGGCGCGGTCATCGCGCGGCTGTTCGAACTGGCCGGCCTGCCGGCCGGCGTGCTGCACGTGCTGCCCGGCGATGGCGGCGCCGGCGCCGCACTGACCGCCGATCCGCACGTGGCGATGATCCAGTTCACCGGTTCCACCGCGGCCGGGCGCAAGGTCGGCGAGGCGGCCAGCCGTCATCTGAAGAAGGTGTCGCTGGAACTGGGCGGCAAGAACTCGCTGATCGTGCTCGACGATGCCGACCTGGATCTGGCGATCGCCAACACCGCCTGGGGCGCGTATCTGCACCAGGGCCAGATCTGCATGTCCGCCGGCCGCGTGCTGGTGCAGCGCGCACTCTACCCGCAGTTCGTCGAGCGGCTGGCGGCCAAGGCCAGGAGCCTGAGCGTCGGCGACCCGGCCAGCGGCGAGGTCGCGCTCGGCCCGTTGATCGATGCGACCCAGCGCGATCACGCCGCGCGCCTGGTCGCGGCCGCGCGCGAGGCCGGTGCCACCGTCGCCGCCGGCGGCGGCTACCGCGACCTGTTCTTCGAGCCCACCGTGCTCAGCGACGTCACCCCCGACAACCCGGCCTTCCGCGAGGAGATCTTCGCTCCGGTGGCGGTGGTGGTGCCGTTCGACACCGATGCCGAGGCCGTCGCCCTGGCCAACGACACCGAGTACGGGCTGTCGATGGCGGTGCTGTCGGCCGACGTCGGCCGCGCAATGGCGCTGGGCGAGCAGTTGCGCACCGGCCTGCTGCACATCAACGACCAGACCGTCAACGACGAGGTGGTCAATCCGTTCGGCGGCGTCGGCGCCTCCGGCAACGGCAGCAGCATCGGCGGCCCGGCGAACCTGGAAGAGTTCACCCAGTGGCAGTGGTTGACCGTCAAGGGCGCAGCGCCCGCCTATCCGCTTTGAACCCCAGGAGACAGTGCGATGAACGCAGCAACCGATAAACGCGAGATCACCGTGGCGGTCGCGCACGCGCCGCAACAGCCCTTCACCATCGAGCAGGCGCGCATCCGCGCGCCGCAGGACGACGAGGTGCTGGTGCGGGTGGTGGCCACCGGCCTGTGCCACACCGACCTGATCGTGCGCGATCAGTACTACCCGGTGCCGCTGCCGGCGGTGCTCGGCCATGAGGGCGCCGGCGTGGTCGAAGCGCTGGGTCCCAACGTCAAGAGCCTGCAGGTCGGCGACCACGTGGTGCTCACCTATGGCGCCTGCGGCCACTGCAATCCCTGCGATGGCGGGCATGCCGCGTATTGCCAGGAGTTCTTCCCGCGCAACTTCGGCGGTGCCGACGCGCATGGCCATACCGCCATCGAGGATCTGCACGGGCAGCCGCTGCACGACCACTTCTTCGCCCAGTCCTCGTTCGCCACCTATGCGCTGGCGCGCGAGAACAATGCGATCAGGGTGTCGCGCGAGGCGCCGCTGGAACTGCTCGGCCCGCTGGGCTGCGGCATCCAGACCGGAGCCGGCGCGGTGATCAATGCGCTGAAGGTGCGTCCTGGCAGCAGCTTCGTGGCGATCGGCGCCGGTGCGGTCGGACTCAGCGCGGTGATGGCCGCGCACGTGGCCGGCGCCGCCTGCATCATCGCCGTGGACGTGGTGCCGTCGCGGCTGGCGCTGGCCAAGGAACTGGGCGCCACGCACGTGATCGACAACCGCGAAGGCGATCTGGTGGAAGCGGTGCGCGCGATCACCGGCGGCGGCGCCGACTTCGCGCTCGAATCCACCGGGCGTCCGCAGTTGCTGGAGGCGGGCATCGAAGCGTTGGCCAGCCTGGGCACGATCGGCGTGGTGGGCGCGCCCAAGCTCGGCACCAAGGCCGAGTTCGACGTCAACAACCTGCTGCTGGGCGGACGCAGCATCCGCGGCATTGTCGAGGGCGACAGCGTGCCGCAGGTGTTCATTCCGCAACTGGTGACGCTGTACCAGCAGGGCCGCTTCCCGTTCGACAAGCTGGTGAAGTTCTATCCGTTGAGCGACATCAACCAGGCCGCCGCCGACAGCAGCAGCGGCATCACCCTCAAGCCGATCCTGCGCATGGCCAGCTGAGCCTTGCGCTGGCGACGGCGCTGCCGTCGCGCGTGTCCCCGCAGCAGGCGTCGCGCCTGCCTCGGCACCGACGTCGCCACACGCTGCCGTGGGCGATGCCGGTGCCGTTTTTTTTGATCGCGCCCTCGCCGTGCGCGTTCGCCGGCATCCTGCCTGCCTCGGCCGAGACGCGGGAGGCCGGCGCGCGTGCCAGGCTGCGCCGCAGTGCAGCGCCCGAGCGGTGTCTGCGTTGCCCTCCTTGCGTTGCCGGACCGCACCGCCGCCCGATGAAGCCCGTGCCGTGTAGCGCCGCGCGCCGCTGCGCTGCGCGTGCCTGGCTGTCTGTGCGCTGCGGCGCGCGCGGTGTCCAGTGGCATGCAGACACTGGCATGCGCAAGCTTGCCGAGGCGGCGCAGAGCGCGTGTGCGTGCGCGTCCAGGCGTTGGCGTTTGCGCAAGCGATGCGGGCGTGCGCCTGCGACGACGCTGCCGCTGCGTCGGCATGCACGCCATCGAACGCGCATGTTGCATCGCGGAAGATCCAGTGCTAGCGCGCATCGCGCGATGAACATACCAGCAGGGTATGAAACGAGACTGACATGGTCTTGGACGCCTGGTGTGATGCGGGGCAGTGTCGGACGCATGGATGCATCGCCGAGGTCAGTCGTCTCCTGCTTCGATCGTCGCGAGCGTCCGTACCGGTCGCGCGCACGGTCTTGCGTTCGCGTCGTACCGCGTCGCCGTGTCGGCCGACGCGTGCACAAAGGATGAGTGCCGTTTCCAACATCCCGCGCTGCCGGTCGTCACGACGGCAGTGCGGACCCCGCGTGCCGCCGGTCGGCGGCCGCACCCACGCATCGGCTCGGAGGGAGGGCTCGATCATGCAGCAGTTCGCACATCCAATGCGCCGCAGGGCGCAACGACAGGGCACGCCACGCTGGACCACGCTGCTGTGGACCGTGGCGGCGGTTTCGGGTGGTGCCGCCGCCAACAACGGCGTCGCCTTGCCCGGCTACGGCGCGCAGACCCAGGGCCTGGCCGGCACCTCGATCGCGTTGCCGCTGGACGCGGCGGCGTCCGCCAACAACCCGGCCGGCATGGGCGCGGTCGGCGACCGCATGGACGCCGACCTCACCTTGATCGCGGCGCCGGTGCGCGCGCAGGTCGGCCCCAACCGCTACGGCGACGATGCGCTGGTTCCGGTGCCCACCGCCGGCTACAACCATCAACTCAACGACGACCTGAGCCTGGGGGTGTCGGTGTTCGGCCACGGCGTCGCGCTGGACTACGGCGCTCCGGTGTATGGCAGCCACAACACCCTGTCCAAGCTGCAGCAGGTGGTGTTCGCGCCGACCCTGGCCTGGCGCGTGGGCGAGCACCAGTACCTGGGCATCTCGCCGCGGCTGGCCTACCAGCGCTTGCACGTCGCCGGCCTGGAGGGGGTCGGCTTCCAGTCGGCCGGGGCCGATGCGGCCTACGGGTACGGTGTCGCCGTGGGCTGGTACGGCCAGCTCGCGCCGCGCCTGAGCGCCGGCGTCACCTGGTCCAGCCGCATCCGCTTCGGCCAGATGCAGCGCTACCGTGCGCTGCTGCCGGAAGGCCGTCTGAACATGCCGCAGCAGGCCGGTGTCGGTCTGGCCTGGCAGGCCAGCGATGCGCTGACCGTGGCGGCCGACTGGCTGTGGATCGACTGGGCCGGCGAGCGCTCCTACGGCAATCGCGTCGATGAGGGCGGCGCGTTCGGCGATCCGAACGGTCCGGGCTTCGGCTGGCGTAGCCAGCGCGTGTTCCGCCTGGGGGCCGACTACCGCCTCAACGATGCCTGGTCGCTGCGGGCCGGCTATTCCCGCGGCAGCCGCCTGATCCCCGACAGCCAGGCGCAGTTGGCCGTGCTGGCGCCGCTGGCGCAGTACAGCCACTACGCGCTGGGCGCGACCTGGCGCCTGTCGCCGCAGCTGTCGCTGACCGGCAGCGTGACCCATGCGCCGGGCGGCTCGGTCGCCAGCGGCGGCGTGCAGGCCGGCACGCGCGATCTCACCTACCTCAACCTCGGCCTCGGCTGGTCCTTCCGCTGAGCCCCACGGAGACGCACCAATGCAAACCTATCTGTTGCTGCACGGTTCCTGGCACGACGGCCACGCCTGGGACGGGGTCGCCGAGCATCTGCGCGCGCGCGGCGTGCAGGTACACGCGCCGACCATCGCCGGGCATGGCCCCGGCGCCGACAAACGCGTCTCGCATGCCGACTGCGTGGCTTCGGTGGTGGACTACGTGCGCCGCCACGACCTGCGCGATCTGGTCGTGCTCGGCCACAGCTGGGGCGGCAGCATCGTCCAGCGCCTGGCCGAAGAGGAGCCGGAGCGCTGCAGGCGGCTGGTGTTCCACAACGCCTTCGTGCTGCGCGACGGCGAGGCGCTGTTCGACCTGCTGCCGCCGCACTACCAGGCGTTGTGGAAGAACGCGGTCGATGCCGATGGCGGGATCATGCTGCCGTTCCCGATCTGGCGCGACGGCTTCATCGGCGACGCCGACCTGGCGCAGGCGCAGCAGGCGTACGCGCAGTTGAGTCCGACCCCCGCGCGCAGCCATTTCGACGCGGTACCGCTCAAGCGTTTCCACGAGCTGCAGATCCCGCGCAGCTGGCTCTATGCCATCGACGATGTGGCATTGCCGCCGGGCGAGTACGGCTGGCATCCGCGGCTGAGCTCGCGCCTGGGCGGCTACCGTCTGGTCAGCCTGCCGGGCAGCCACGAAGTGTGTTTCAGCGCGCCTGCGCTGCTGGCCGAGAAAATCCTGCTGGCTGGCCGCGACTGACATTCCCCACCGGAGACTCCAGATGAATCCTGCATCCCCCCTGCGCATCGGCATCGTCGGCGGCGGCATCGCCGGCGTCGGTCTGGCCTTGGGCCTGTGCCGGCACCGCCATCTCGACGTGCAACTGTTCGAATCGGCGCCGGCCTTCGGCGAAATCGGCGCCGGCGTCTCGTTCGGCCCCAATGCGGTACGCGCGCTGGCCGGCCTGGGCATGGGCGAGCCCTATGCCGAACTCGCCGACCGCACCCCCGCCCCATGGCAGGACGTCTGGTTCGAATGGCGCCGCGGCGAGGACGCGCGGCTGCTGGGCCAGACCCTGGCGCCCGGCGTCGGCCAGTCGTCGGTGCACCGCGCCGACTTCCTCGATGCGTTGGCCACCCGCCTGCCGTTCGGGCTGGCCAGGTTCGGCAAACGCGCAGTCGCCGTGGAGCAGGACACCGACGTGGCGCGCGTGCGCTTCGCCGACGGCAGCCAGTACGAAGGCGACGTGCTGATCGCCGCCGACGGCATCAAGTCCGCCATGCGCGGCGAAGTGCTGCGTGCGCTCGGCCATGCACCGGCCGAACCGCGTTTCACCGGCACCTGCGCCTATCGCGGCCTGATCGACGCCGCGCGGCTGCGTGCCGCTTTCGCCGCCCGCGGCGTGGACGCGCACCTGGTCGACGTGCCGCAGATGTTGCTGGGCCTGGACGCGCACATCCTGACCTTCCCGGTGAAGCAGGGAAGGCTGATCAACGTGGTCGCCTTCGTCTCCGACCGCAGCGAGCCGGCGCCGCAATGGCGCGCTGGCCAGGCCTGGGTACGCGAGGCCAGCCGCCGCGAGATGCTGGAGGCGTTCGCGCACTGGGGCGAGGCGGCGCGTACGCTGCTGGAGTGCATCGACACGCCCACGCACTGGGCGCTGCACGATCTGGCCGAGCTGCCCGGCTATGTGCATGGGCGGCTGGCGCTGATCGGCGATGCCGCGCACGCGATGCTGCCGCACCAGGGCGCCGGCGCCGGGCAGGGCCTGGAGGATGCCTATCTGCTGGCGCAACTGCTGGCCACGCCTGGCCTGACGCGCGGCGATCTGCCGGCCCTGCTGCAGGTCTACGAGCGCCTGCGCCTGCCGCGCGCCTGCCGCGTGCAGCGCACCTCGCGCGAGGCCGGCGAGCTGTACGAACTGCGCGATCCGCAGGCCGGCGCCGACGATACGCGGCTGGCGCAGACGCTGGCGCAGCGCTTCGACTGGATCTGGGCGCACGACCTGGAAGCCGAAGTGGCGCAGGGGCGGAGAATGCTGGCCGCGGGCGTCACCGCGGGTGCCTAGCAAGAAATTGCGGCGCTAGGCGTCCGCGTCCCGGCGCGGAGGCGGGAGTGCCGTTGCGTGGTGTCGTCTCGTTCCGATGCGGAGTGCGTCGCTTTCGCATGGGCTGCAATGGCCGGGATGCGCTCGCTTGGTCATGCCGGCATGCCTGCTTGCGCAGGCCGGACGGCATGCGCAGGTCGCGACATGGGCGTATCGCCTGTCTGCCGTGCCGCCCTGCAAGGCGAGGCGATGCGCAGCCGTGTGCACTCACGCATCGTGGCGACGATATCGCGCGGTCGACTGCAGAACGACCATCGCCACGCGGTGGTCGTCCTGCGCCCTCGCACCGGCATGGCGATGACGCGCGAGGCGTTTGCGCGGCGGCTTCAGTCGCGGAAATTGTCGAACTGCAGCGGCAGCTCGAAATCGCTCTTCTTCAGCAGCGCGATCGCGTCCTGCAGGTCGTCGCGCTTCTTGCCGCTGACCCGCAGCTTGTCGCCATTGATCTGCGCTTCCACCTTGAGCTTGGCTTCCTTGAGCGTGGCCACGATCTTCTTGCCCAGCTTCTGCTCGATGCCCTGCTTGACGGTGATCTTCTGCCGCGCGCCGGCGAGGTTGGTCTCCACGTCGCCGAACTCCAGGCAACGGACGTCGATGCCGCGGGCCAGCAGGCGCGCGCGCAGGATGTCGGTCATCTGCTTGACCTGGAAATCGCTGGGCGCGGACTGGGCGATGACCTGGTCGTCCAGCTCGAACTTGGCGTCGACGCCCTTGAAGTCGAAGCGCGTCGACAGCTCGCGGTTGGCCTGGTCGACGGCATTGGTCAGTTCGTGCTTGTCGACTTCGGACACGATATCGAAGGAAGGCATGGGCAAGTCCTCGGCAAAGATGCCTATCGTAAGACGTGCGGGCGAGGAGTGGGGCGCGGCAGGTGGGAAGTGGCAGCGCAGGTGTCGCAGGAGCTGGCACGTGCAGGGTGGGATGGATGTCGGTTCCGGCGCGTTGCGCAATGTCGTGCGTTGCTGGGCGCCGCGCGTCGCGACTGAAGTCGCTCCCACAAGAAGCGGCATCGGCCGGTGCGCCGGCTGGAGCCATGTGGGAGGGACTTCAGTCCCGACGCGATGAGCCCCGGCACCACGCGCATCGCCGATCGCGGCGATAATGCGCCGATGCCCAACTCCCGTTCCAATGCCGCCGCCGCTGCGTGGATGATCGCCGCGGTCGCGTTCTTTTCGCTGATGGATGCGTCGATGAAGCAGCTCAGCACGCACTATCCGGCGCTGCAGGTCGCGGCGCTGCGCGGCGGCGCCTCGCTGCCGTTCGTGCTGGTGTGGGTGCTGGCCAGCGCCGGGCCGCGCGCGATCTGGCCGGTGCGCTGGGGCTTGCACCTGCTGCGCGGCGTGCTCGGCATCGCCATGATCGGCTGCTTCGCCTGGGCCTTGCGCAGCCTGCCGCTGTCCACCGCCTACACCATCTACTTCGTCGCGCCGCTGCTGGTGGCGGCGCTGTCGGTGCCGCTGCTCGGCGAATACGTGGGACCGCGGCGCTGGGCGGCGATCGGCGTCGGCCTGGTCGGCGTGCTGGTGGTGCTGCGCCCGGGCATGGACGGGTTCGTCTCGCTGCCGGGGCTGATGGTGCTGCTGGCGGCCATCGCGTATGCGGTGGCCTCGGTGCTGGTCAGCCTGCTGGCGCGCACCGACACCTCGCAGTCGCTGGTGGTGTGGTTCCTGCTGATCATGGCGCTGGGCGCCGGCGCGCTGGCGTTGCCGGAGTGGACCCCGCTGCGCCCGGCCGACACCGGCTGGATCGCCGGCATGGGCCTGGCCGGGGCGCTGGGCCAGGTGGCGCTGACCCAGGCGTTCCGCCGCGGCGACGCCTCGCTGGTCGCGCCGCTGGAGTACAGCGGCCTGTTGTGGGTGATTCCCTGGGACTGGCTGCTGTGGCGCAAGCTGCCCGATGCCTGGACCTGGGTGGGCGGGGCGATCATCGTCGCCAGCGGCCTGTACCTGCTGCATCGCGAGCGGGTCCGCGCGGTGGCGCATCCGCCGCCGCAGGCACGCCCCTAGGCCCCGCGATGCGCGCGTACGTTAGAATCGAATGGAATAACGCACGCCATCCTGGCCTGCTAGGCTTTGCGCCCCCCGTCGCTGCCGGTCCCGCGCGTTGATCCAGTTCGAGCGCCTGCACAAGTCCTATTCCGTCGCCGGCCAGCCGGTCGTGGCGCTGCATCCGCTCGACCTGCGCATCGAGGCCGGCGAGGTGTTCGGCATCATCGGCCATTCCGGCGCCGGCAAGTCGACCCTGATCCGGTTGATCAATCGGCTCGAAGAGCCCAGCGGCGGCCGCCTGATCATCGACGGCGAGGACGTCACCGCGCTGGACCGCGCCGGGCTGCGCACACTGCGCCAGCGCGTGGGCATGATCTTCCAGCACTTCAACCTGCTGTCCTCGCGCACGGTCGCCGGCAACGTCGCCTTCCCGCTGGAACTGGCCGGCACGCCGCGCGCGGAGATCGACGCGCGGGTGGCCGAGTTGCTGGAGCGGGTCGGGCTGGCCGCGCATGCCGACAAGTATCCGGCGCAGCTGTCGGGCGGACAGAAGCAGCGCGTCGGCATCGCCCGCGCCCTGGCCACGCGCCCGCGGATCCTGCTGTGCGACGAGGCCACCAGCGCGCTGGACCCGCAGACCACCGCCTCGGTGCTGGCGCTGTTGGCGCAGATCAACCGCGAGCTGGGTCTGACCATCGTGCTGATCACCCACGAGATGGAGGTGATCCGCCGGGTCTGCGATCGCGTGGCGGTGCTCGATGCCGGGCACCTGGTCGAGAGTGGGCCGGTCACCGAGGTGTTCCTGCACCCGCAGCATCCGACCACCAAGCGCTTCGTGTCCGAGGCCGAGCACGTCGACGAGGCCGAGCTGTACCGCGATTTCACCGCCGTGGACGGGCGCATCCTGCGGCTGACCTTCCTCGGCACCGACACCTACGCGCCGCTGCTCGGGCGCATCGCCCGCGCCACCGCGGTGGACTACAACATCCTGTCCGGGCGCATCGACCGGATCAAGGACACCCCGTACGGCCAACTGACCGTGGCCCTGGTCGGTGGCGACATGGACGCGGCGCAGGCCGCCTTCGTCGCCGCCGGCGTGCATGTGCAGGAGCTGCGCCGATGAGTCCGATCGCCACCGCCGCCACCGGCTTCTTCCGCAATCTCGATGCCGGCAAGTGGAGCGAGATCGGTCGCGCCACCGTCGATACGCTGCTGATGCTCGGCGGCTCGCTGCCGCTGACCCTGCTGATCGGCCTGCCGCTGGGCGTGCTGCTGTTCCTGACCGGCCCGCGCCAGACCCACCAGAAGCCGCTGCTGTACGGCAGCCTGGCGCTGGTCATCAACGTGCTGCGCTCGGTGCCCTTCATCATTTTGATGATCGCGATGATCCCGCTGACACTGTGGGCGATGGGCACCTCGCTGGGCGTGCGCGGCGCGATCCTGCCGCTGGTGGTGGGCGCGGCGCCGTTCTACGCGCGGCTGGTGGAGACCGCACTGCGCGAAGTGGACCGCGGCGTGGTCGAGGCCAGCCTGGCGATGGGCGCGACCACCTGGCAACTGGTGACGCGGGTACTGCTGCCGGAAGCGCGGCCGGGCCTGATCGCCGGCGCCACGGTGACCACCATCGCCCTGATCGGCTTCACCGCGATGGGCGGCGCGATCGGGTCGGGCGGCCTCGGCGACCTGGCCTACCGCGACGGCTACCAGCGCTCGCACGCCGACGTGGCCCTGGTGACGGTGGTGATCCTGTTGCTGCTGGTGCAGGCGTTGCAGATGCTCGGCGACCGCCTGGTCGCGCACTACAGCCGGCGCTGATGTCCTGCGTGCCGCGGTAGGGCTTCAGCCGCGCCTCCGATCGGTGAGCGGTCGCGGCTGAAGCCGTTCCCACGCGCATGGATCGCCCCGCCTGCACGGCCGTCTGCTAGCGTGCACGCATCGCGGCCGCGGGTCGCGCTCCTCCACTCCCCCCGTTTCTCCGGATACCTGCCATGACCCGATTCCCGTTCCGCCTCCTGCTCGCCAGCGCCGTGCTCGTGCTCGGCGGCTGCGGCAAGCCCGATGCCGGCGCCGCCGGCGACCATCTCAGCGTCGCCGCCACTGCGGTGCCGCACGCCGAGATCCTGGAGGTGGTCAAGCCGATGCTGGAGCAGCAGGGCCTGACCCTGGACGTGCGCGTGTTCAACGACTACGTGCAGCCCAACGACCAGGTGGTGCAGAAGCAGATCGACGTGAACTACTTCCAGACCGAGCCCTACCTGCAGGCCTACAACCGCGACCGCAAGAGCGACCTGGTCACCGTGGTCGGCGTGCACATCGAGCCGTTCGGCGCCTACTCGCGCCGCTACAAGTCGCTGGACGCGCTGCCGCAGGGCGCCGACGTGGTGATCCCCAACGATCCCAGCAACAACAGCCGCGCGCTGATCCTGCTGGCCAAGGCCGGGGTCATCAAGCTCAAGGACCCGGGCAATGCGCTGTCCACCCAGCGCGACATCGTCGCCAATCCCAAGCAGCTGAAGTTCCGCGAGCTGGATTCGGCGATGCTGCCGCGGGTGCTGGACCAAGTCGACCTGGCGCTGATCAACACCAACTACGCGCTCGACGCCGGCCTCAACCCGACCCGCGACGCGCTGGCGATCGAAAGCAAGGATTCGCCGTACGTGAACTTCCTGGTCGCGCGTCGCGACAACAAGGACGATCCGCGCGTGCAGAAGCTGGCCAAGGCGCTGACCAGCCCGGAAGTGAAGGCCTTCATCCAGCGCAAGTACCAGGGCGCGGTGCTGCCGGCGTTCTGATCGGGCCACGCGCATGCCGCTGCTGCTGGCCATTCCGCTGGCGATCGTGATCGCGCTGGCGGTGACCGCGGTGCTCTTGCCGCTGTCGCTGCTGCAGCGGTTCCGCGTGGGCACGGCGCGGCGTCAGGCGCGCGGTTGGCTGGTCGCGGTGCAAATGTGGTCGGCGCTGCTGTCCAGCGTGGTGTTGCTGGTCTTCGCCCTGATCGCCGCGCACTGGTGGCCCGGTGCGGCCACGCATGCGCTGGCCGGCTGGGGCATCGGCGCGCTGCTGGGCGCGCTCGGCATCGTCGCCACCCGCTTCGAGCCGTTGCCGCACGGGCTGCACTACACGCCGAACCTGTGGTTGGTCTTGGGTCTGACCGCGCTGGTGGCGGTACGCATCGGTGCCGGACTGTGGCAAGGCTGGCGCAGTCTGGTCGATGGTGCGGCGTGGCCGACCGAGGGCTGGATGAGCCATGCCAGCCTGCTGGCCGCCGCGGCCATGCTGCTCGGCTATGCCTGCGCCTACGCCTGGCTGCTGCGGCGGCGCCTGCGCCGGTTCGACCGCTACCGCGGTTTCGATCGCTCGCCGCGCTGAAGGCGGCCGCGCCCGCGTGCACGCGCAATGCGGTTTTCGCTGGTCGCGCGCTCGATCCAGCGCACGCACAAAAACAAACGGGCCCTTGCGGGCCCGTTTGCGCAAACGCTGGAGACGGAACGCTTAGAAGCGCGCGCCGACGCCGAAGCTGAACAGCCACGGATCCAGCTTCAGGTCTTCGCCGGTGCCTTCGCCGGCCACCTTCAGCTCCGGACGCGAGTGCATGTAGCGCGCATCGGCACGGGCGAACCAGGTGGAGTTGATGTTCATGTCCACGCCGACGGTGCCGATGGCGCCCTTGGCGGTGTCCAGGCTGATGTGCTGGTCCGGGTTCAGGCCAGCCAGCTTTTCGTTGCTGAAGTTGGACTCGTAGTAACCGACGCCGACGAACGGACGGAACACGTTGTCCGCCTGGCCGAAGTGGTACTGGCCGCTCAGCGCGATCGGCTGCTGCTCGACGGTACCGACCTTGCCGATGCCGTCGGCCTTGACGCGGTGGTTGAACTTGTCGGCAGCGCCCCACAGTTCGACCGCCCAGTTGTCGTCGATCAGCCAGCTGGCGCTGATGGTCGGCGCCGGGCCGCCATCGACGTCGAGGCCGGCCGCCGGCTTGGAATGCGGGTCGAGCAGGGTCGCGCTGCCGACGACGGAGAAGTGCTTGCCGGAAGCGGTATCGGCATCCTGTGCGAATGCGGCGGGCGCAAACGCAAGGGCGGACACGACAGCCAGGCTCAGGATCTGAATGGACCGCATGGGGTATCTCCTCATCTTGTTCTTGTGGGGCCACGGGAGTGGGCGCGCACACCGTATCGATGAGAAGATGAATCGGCGCCGACCCTCGTCGGACGAATGCAGGCGACGTTCAGGCACTTGCGCCCGATGCTTGAAATAACGAGGTTTTAAGGCTTTTGGCTGTTCATCCAGGTGCGCGCGACGTGACGACGCAGCCGCTGTTGCAGGGCCTGCCCGCGCAGATTCGCGACGATTGCCGCGTGCTTGTGCTCGGCTCCATGCCCGGTGCGGCGTCGTTGCAGCAGGCGCGTTACTACGCGCATCCGCGCAACCGGTTCTGGCCGCTGATGGCGGCGCTGTGCGGCTTCGATGCGGCACTGGACGCCGAAGCGCGGATGCAGGCGCTGCACGCGGCCGGCGTGGGCCTGTGGGATGTGATCGGCCAGTGCCGACGCCGCGGCAGCCTGGACGCGGCGATCGTGCGCGGCAGCGAAATTCCCAATGCCTTGCCCGAGCGCATCGCGCAGTTGCCGCAGCTGCGCGCCATCGCCTGCAATGGCGCGGCGGCGGCGCAGGCGTTCGCGCGCTTCGTGCAGCCGCACCTGCCGCTGCGCGATCCGCATCTGGTGCTGCTGGCGCTGCCGTCCAGCAGCCCCGCCAATGCCGCGTTCGCCTGGCCGCGGCTGCTGCAGGCGTGGTCGCCGCTGCAGCAATGGCTGCGGGTGCCGATGGCTGGCGATTGACGGGTGCCTCCAATCACGCACGAGGCACACGCGCAGGGGCGGCTTCAGCCGCGACGCGGCTATCCCGACAACGCTGGCGCGGCCGAAGCCACTCTTACGAGACAGCGCGATGTGGCAAAAACAGGTGATTGGCGGCGCGCTGGCATTGCATCCATGGATCAGCGCCGCGCGCGCAGGCGCAGCCACAGCGTCTGCAGCGCCAGCACGGCGGCGAGCAGCAAGGCCACCCACGCCGCAGTCTGCGCACCGGCCAGCGTGCTGTCGGTCTGTTTGACGTAGACCGCGGCCAGCGCCCATAACGCTGCCGCCGCATAGGCGAGGTTGCCGCGCATCGCCCGGTTCATGCCCAGCAGCAGCGCCGCCGCCAGCGCGAACAGCACCAGGCTCCACGGCAACATCCGCTCGGTCGAGAGCCAGCGGTAGGCCACGATCACCTGCGCGGTGTTCAGGAATGCCGCCAGCGACAGCCAGCCGGCGTGCAGCGACAGCGGCAGCCAGGCCCACAGGGTCTGGCCGGATTCGGGGGCGGGGTCGCGCGACAGCCGGAGCGCGGCCAGCAGCATCGCCGCCAGCGCGGTCCAGATCACCGCCAGCGCCAGCAGGAAGTGCTGCTGCGAGAACACCGGCATCCACGCCGCCGTCAGCGCGAAGCCCAGCGCCGCCGGCGCCCGCACCTGCGCCAGCGCGCTGACGCGACGGCGCCGCGCGCTGGATTGCCACAGGCCGAAGGCCAGGTCGAGCAGGAAGATCACACCCCAGATCGCGAAGGCGTAGCCGGCGGCGACGATCAGGGTCGGGTAGCGGTCGGAGATGGCGCCGTTGGTCGGGCCGAACGCGCCACGTTGCGAGAACCAGGCGACCAACGGCATCGCCAACGCCATCAACAGCACCAGGATCCGCATGCCTGCCCTCCGGAAATCTGCGGCGAGCCTAGCCGTGGCGCCGTGAAGGCGGTGCACCGGCGATGGCTGTGCAACATGCGCCGGCGTACTGTCCGCCGGCAGTGGCGCTCCCTGCAGGCGATCGGGCTTTTTTGCCCGTCAAAGGTTGGCGCTGCGGCTGCGGGCCGCCACAATAGGGGTTTCCCCCTCATTAGTTGCCGGAGTTCCCGCATGGCCGAAATCAAGGAAGCACTTGTCCCCGATATCGGTGACTACAGCGACGTCCCGGTAATCGAAGTGCTGGTGGCCGTCGGCGACACGGTGAAGAAGGACCAGAGCCTGGTCACCCTGGAATCGGACAAGGCGACGATGGAAGTGCCGTCGCCGTTCGCCGGCGTGGTCAAGGAGATCAAGGTCAAGGTCGGCGACAGCCTGTCCGAGGGCAAGGTGGTGGCGCTGATCGAAGTGGCCGAGGGCGGCGCCAGTGCCGCACCCGCCGCGCCTGCGGCCGCCAAGGCCACGCCCGCGCCGGCCCAGCAGGCCGCCGCTCCGGCCGCGGCGCCCGCGCAGAGCGCGGTCAAGCCGGCCCCGGCCGCGCCCGCCGGCGTGGTCGAGGCGCGGGTGCCGGACATCGGCGACTACAGCGACGTGCCGGTGATCGAGGTGCTGGTCGCGGTCGGCGACACGGTCAAGAAGGATCAGGGCCTGGTCACCCTGGAGTCGGACAAGGCGACGATGGAAGTGCCCTCGTCGGTGGCCGGCGTGGTCAAGGAACTCAAGGTCAAGGTCGGCGACAGCCTGTCCGAGGGCAAGCTGGTGGCGCTGATCGAGGTGGCCGGCAGCGATGCCGACGCGCCGGCCGCGTCCGCGGTCCAGCCCAGCGCCGAGACCGGCGGCGGCGTGGAGCCGGTGCCGGCCTCGTCCGCGCCGGACAAGCTGGCCCAGCGCGAGATCGCCCAGGTCCAGGCCACGGCGCCGGCCAAGGCCGCCGCGCCGTCCGCCACCCAGAGCAGCCCGCCGGTGGCGTTCGACGCCGACAGCGTGCTGCCGCAGAAGGTGCCCTATGCGAGCCCGGCGGTGCGCGTGTTCGCCCGCGAACTCGGCGTGGACCTGTTCCAGGTCAGCGGCTCGGAGCAGGGTGGCCGCATCACCAAGGACGACGTGCAGCGCTACGTCAAGGCGGCGCTGTCCGGCGCCGCGCCGGCCGCCGCCGGTGCCGCGCCCGCCGCGGGCGGCAATGGCCTGAACCTGCTGCCGTGGCCGAAGGTGGACTTCGCCAAGTTCGGCGAGGTCGAGGTCAAGCCGCTGTCGCGGATCAAGAAGATCTCCGGCGCCAACCTGGCGCGCAACTGGGCGATGATCCCGCACGTCACCCAGTTCGAGCAGGCCGACATCACCGACCTGGAAGCCCTGCGTGTGGCGTTGAACAAGGAGAACGAGAAGGCCGGCATCAAGCTGACCATGCTCGCCTTCCTGCTCAAGGCCAGCGCCGCGGCGCTGAAGCAGTTCCCCGAGTTCAACGCCTCGCTCGATGCCAGCGGCGAGAACCTGACCCTGAAGAAGTATTTCCACATCGGCTTCGCCGCCGACACCCCGAACGGGCTGGTGGTGCCGGTGATCCGCGACGTGGACAAGAAGGGCGTGGTTGAGCTGGCGCGCGAGAGCGGCGAGCTGGCCAAGAAGGCGCGCGACGGCAAGCTGGGCCCGGCCGACATGAGCGGCGGCTGCTTCTCGATCAGTTCGCTCGGCGGCATCGGCGGCACCGCCTTCACCCCGATCGTCAATGCGCCGGAAGTGGCGATTCTGGGCGTGTCCAAGTCGTCGATCCAGCCGGTCTGGAACGGCAAGGAATTCGCGCCCAAGCTGATGCTGCCGCTGTCGCTGAGCTACGACCACCGGGTCATCGACGGCGCCGCCGCCGCGCGTTTCACCACCTACCTGAGCCAGGTGCTGGCGGACATGCGCCGCGTGCTGCTGTAAGCCCTGTCGTCACGGTGCCGCGTCCGTCGCGGCGCCGGTTTTCCCCCACCTGCGCGCGCCGCCTGTTTGCGCGGTCGCGCCGACGAACTGCAAACGCCCCTCGCCGCGGCGAAGGGCCACAGGAGAAGCTGCATGGCGGTCATTGAGGTCAAGGTCCCGGATATCGGCGACTACAGCGACGTTCCGGTCATCGAGGTGCTGGTCGCCGTCGGCGACACGGTGAAGAAGGACCAGGGCCTGGTGACGCTGGAGTCGGACAAGGCCACGCTGGAAGTGCCGTCCGCGGCTGCCGGCGTGATCAAGGAACTGAAGGTCAAGCTCGGCGACACCCTCTCCGAGGGCGCGGTGATCGCGCTGCTGGAGACCGCCGATGGTGCCGCCGCCGGCGCGCCCGCCGCGGCCCCGGCCGAAGTGCCGGCCAGCAAGCCGCCGGTGGCGCCGTCGCACCGCGCGCCGGCCGAGCCGCCGGCACCGAAGCCGGCCCTGGCCAGCGGCAAGCCCGCCGACATCGAATGCAAGATGGTGGTGCTCGGCGCCGGTCCCGGCGGCTACACCGCCGCGTTCCGCGCCGCCGACCTGGGTCTGGACACGGTGTTGATCGAGCGCTACGCCAGCCTCGGTGGCGTCTGCCTCAACGTCGGCTGCATCCCGTCCAAGGCGCTGCTGCATGCGGCCGCGGTGATCGACGAGGTCGCCCATGCCGGCGACTTCGGCGTGGACTTCGGCAAGCCCAAGATCACCCTGGACAAGCTGCGCGAGTACAAGGAAAAGGTGGTCGGCAAGCTCACCGGCGGCCTGGCCAGCATGGCCAAGCAGCGCAAGGTGCACACCGTCACCGGCGTGGCGTCGTTCGTGTCGCCGAACGAGCTGGAGATCGTCGGCGCCGACGGCAAGACCCAGTTGCTGCGTTTCGAGCACTGCATCGTCGCCGCCGGCTCGCAGGCGGTAAAGCTGCCGAATTTCCCGTGGGACGACAAGCGGGTGATGGACTCCACCGATGCGCTGGAACTGCAGGAGATCCCCAAGACCCTGCTGGTGGTCGGCGGCGGCATCATCGGCCTGGAAATGGCCACCGTGTACAGCGCGCTGGGCAGCAAGGTCACCGTGGTCGAGTTCATGGACCAGCTGATGCCGGGCGCGGACAAGGACCTGGTCAAGCCGCTGGCCGACCGCTTGAAGAAGCAGGGCGTGGAGGTCCATCTCAAGACCAAGGCGGCCGAGGTCAAGGCCGACAAGAAGGGCATCACCGTGACCTTCGAAGCCGCCACCACGGGCGAGACGCCGGCGCTGGCCGCCACCACCTACGACCGCGTGCTGGTCGCGGTGGGTCGCGCGCCCAACGGCAAGAAGATCGGCGCCGACAAGGCCGGCATCAACGTCACCGAGCGCGGTTTCATCCCGGTCGACCGGCAGATGCGCACCAACGTGCCGCATATCTTCGCCATCGGCGACATCGTGGGTAACCCGATGCTGGCGCACAAGGCCACCCACGAGGGCAAGCTGGCCGCGGAAGTGGCCGCTGGCGAGAAGAAGGAGTGGGTGGCGCGGGTGATCCCGTCGGTGGCCTACACCAACCCGGAAATCGCCTGGGTCGGCGTCACCGAGACCGAGGCCAAGGCCAAGGGGCTGAAGGTCGGCGTGGCCAAGTTCCCGTGGGCGGCCAGCGGCCGCGCCATCGGCATCGGCCGCACCGAGGGCTTCACCAAGCTGATCTTCGACGAGGAGACGCACCGCATCATCGGCGGCGCGATCGTCGGCGTGCACGCCGGCGACCTGCTGGCCGAGATCGGCCTGGCGATCGAGATGGGCGCGGAGGCCGAGGACATCGGCCACACCATCCACGCGCATCCGACCCTGAGCGAATCGGTCGGCATGAGCGCCGAGGTCTACGACGGCACCATCACCGACCTGTACATCCCGAAGAAGAAGTGACGCCGCCCGGCGCGACCGTGCCGCTGCGTGCGGTGCGGTCGCGGCCGTGGTGAATCCACGCATGGAGGTCGCTGTGGGGCAGGGCACCCTATGTCCCGAACTGCAGGCGCTGCTGCAGCGCGAACTGGCCAGCGGCAACCGCATCGCCGAGCCGCCGCGCCGGACCGACTGGCCGCATCCTGGCTCGGTCTTCGTGTCGCTGAAGCGCGATCTGCGCAGCGACGTGGCGGCGTTGCCGGCGACGGTGCAACACGCGATCTGCACCGATCCGCACTACGGCTGGCACGACGAGTGCTACTGCTCGACGCACCAGCACCTGCTGGTGGCCGGTGCGACCAAGCCGCCGTGAGCCTGTGTCGGCTGCCGCAGTCGCTGCCACCGCCTCTGCGATCTGCTGCGCACCCCGTTGAACGACAAAACCCCGCATCGCTGCGGGGTTCTGCATGGAACTGCTCGCGGGTCCCGGGTTCCGGGTCCCGAAAGATCAGAACGCGAAGGTCACGCCCGCGACCGGACCCTTGAACTCCTGCTTCAGGCCGATCGCGGCGTTGCCGCCCTTGCGGTCCACGTCGAGCTTGAACCAGTCGTAGCCGGCAAAGATGCCGAAGTTGCGGGTGAAGCGATATTCGGCGATGGCGTTGGCGCGGCTCAGGTCGCCGTCGTATTTCTTGAAATCGCCCCACTTGGTGTTGACGTACTGCCCCTGCACATTGAACAGCCAGTGTTCGTTCGGGTGCGCGGTGAAGCGCAGGCCGACCACCGGCGCGGCGCCGTCGTCGCTTTCGTCGACGAAGGTGCCGGTGTACAGCGGGCCCAGGTCGGCATAGGCCTTGCCGTTGACCTTGGCCCACTCGGCACCGAGCTGCAGGCCCATGCTGAACTGCGGCGTATCGATCACCGAGTAGTCGTACACCAGGCTGGCGACCTGATACTTCAGTTGGCCCTTGACGAAGCTGCCCGACGGCACGGTGACGCCGCCATAGCTGACGTCCTGGCCCAGCTCCTCGCGGCGGTCCTTGTCGTACTTGAAGTAGTCGAAGATCAGGCGCTGGCGGGTGCTGATGCGGAACACGCCGTCCACGCGCGGCTCCCACTCCTTGCCGCCCAGCTTGAAGTCCTGCGACCCGGAGATGGCATTGCCGTTGATGACGGTGTTGCCGCGCAGGGTGTTGTTGTTGTCGACGTTCATCGCGCCCAGGCGCAGGGTGAAGCGGTCGTCGCCGTCTTCGGCGTGGGCGGGCAGGGCGTAAGCGGCGGCGAGCGCGCACGGCAGCGCCAGGGCAAGCAAGTGTTTCATGGGGGACAAGCTCCGTCGTCTTGGGATTTTTTTGATGAGGCGTCGATGGCTGGGCCACCGCGTGCCGTCACTATCCTTAAATTTGCGTCCACCATTCGTGAAAGTATGGTGGCCCGGGCCGCCACGCCCGTCCCAGAACGCGCAACGAAAAGAGCCCCGGGAGGACCGGGGCTCGGTGGGTCTGCGCTGTGGGCCGACGAGGATGGGCGCAGTCCCTGTCCGATCAGACAGCGCAGTGGACAGAAAGTTCCTCCGCAAAGGCGTGCTGCAACGCCGCATTCGGCGCCGGCGGCGGGCGGTGGCCGTGTTATCGTCTACGGGCGGATGGGCATTCGGACGCGGCCAGGACCCCTGGCGGTTGTCTCGCAAATTGTCCCATTGCTATAATTCCGCGGCTCGACGGACGCGAAGACGTCCTCAATCCACCACCAATTGCAGGATTTTCTGTGCTGAACTCCGTTGATGCGGGTCGGCGGCTGATGCTGCGCGCAGCGATTTACCCGCTGGTGGCGGTGGCCGTGGTGTCCCTGCTGTTCCTGCTGCTGGGACCGAAATACGCGATGGGCGCCGCCGCAACCGGGCTGGCGACCGTGGCAGGGGGATGGCTGGCCGCACGCACCGCGCTCAATGGCGGCGTGCAGGCGGCGGGTTCGGCGCTGGCGCGGTTGATCGTGGCCATGGTGCTGAAGTGGGTGTTGGTGTTCGCGGTGCTGGCGCTGGGCTTTGCCTGGTGGCGGTTGCCTCCTCTGGCCCTGTTGGCGGGTATCGCCGTCGGGCTGATGTTCCAGGTTCTGGCTCTGGCCAGGCGTTGATCGAATCAAGAAAAGGCTCAGGACTCATGGCGGGCGAGGCAGAAACCCCTACCTCCTACATCCAGCACCATCTGCACAACCTCACCTTCCAGGTGCAGGAAGGCGGGTTCTGGCAATTGCATGTCGACACCCTGGTGATGTCGCTGCTGATGGGCCTGTTGATGGTGTTCGGCTTCTGGCTGGCCACGCGCAAGGCCACCGCGGGCGTGCCCGGCAAGTGGCAGGCGTTCGTGGAAATCATGCTGGAGTTCGTCGACCGCCAGGCCAAGGACACCTACCACGGCACCAGCAAGCTGGTGACCCCGATCGCGATCACCCTGTTCTTCTGGATCCTGTTGATGAACCTCATCAAGATGATCCCGGCGGACTTCCTCGCGATCCCGCTGGGCTGGGCCGGCGTGCACTACTGGAAGCCGGTGCCCACCGCCGACGTCAATGCCACCCTGGGCATGTCGATCAGCGTGTTCTTCCTGATGCTGTTCTTCTCGCTGCGCTCCAAGGGCGTGGGCGGGATGACCAAGGAATTCCTCACCGCGCCGTTCGGCAAGTGGATGCTGCCGTTCAACCTGATCCTCAATATCGTCGAATGGCTGAGCAAGCCGGTGTCGCTGGCGATGCGACTGTTCGGCAACATGTTCGGCGGCGAGATCGTGTTCCTGCTGATCTGGGTGCTGGGCGGTGCCGGCATCCTCGGTGCGCTGGCCGGCGGCGCGTTTGGCTTCGGCTGGATGCTGTTCCACCTGCTGGTGATTCCGCTGCAGGCGTTCATTTTCATGATGCTGTCCATCGTGTACCTGAGCCTGGCGGAAGACAGCCACTGACGTTTCTGTTTCACGCGTTCTAAGCAACCCTTCGTTCGATTCACCATCCTCAAGCAACTTTGTTCCTGGAGAAAACCATGTACTTCGCCGTCCTGACCAACCTCGCCCAAGTCCAGAGCTCCACCGTCCTCGCCGTCGGCATCATGATCGGCCTGGCCGCGCTGGGCGCCGGCCTCGGTCTGGCCATCATGGCCGGCAAGTTCCTGGAATCGGCCGCGCGCCAGCCGGAACTGATCCCGGTGCTGCAGGTCCGCATGTTCATCACCGCCGGCCTGATCGACGCCGCGTTCATCATCAGCGTCGCGGTCGGCCTGCTGTTCGCGTTCGCCAACCCGATGATCGGCGAGTTCGTCGCGCGTCTGCCGCAGGGCGGTTGATCCCGTCGTACCGGCGTGCGGTCGCCATCGGCGGCCGCCGCTACGGATGAAGGTTCGGACGCGTCGCCGTGCTGGCGGCGCGTCCACCCCGTCACCATTGGCTGAGCGTACCCCATGAATATCGGTCTCACCCTCTTTGCCCAGGCGCTGGCGTTCGCCGGTCTGATCTGGATCGTCGCGACCAAGATCTGGCCGCCACTGATGCAGGCCATCGAAGAGCGCCAACAGAAGATCGCCGAAGGCCTGGCCGCCGCCGATCGCAGCCAGAAGGATCTGGCGCAGGCGCAGGAAAAGGTCAACGAAGCGTTGAAGGATGCCCGCATCAAGGCCAACGAGATCATCGATCAGGCCCATGCGCGCGCCAACCAGATCGTCGAGGCGGCCAAGCACGAGGCGATCGTCGAAGCCAACCGGCAGAAGGAACTGGCCCAGGCCGAGATCGACGCCGCGGCCAACCGCGCGCGCGAGGACCTGCGTCGCCAGGTGTCGCTGCTGGCGGTGAGCGGCGCCGAGAAGCTGCTCAAGCGCGAAATCGACGCCAACGCCCACAAGGCGCTGCTCGACGAGCTGGCGGCGGAGATCTGAGATGAGCCAGGCCCTCACACTGGCGCGTCCCTACGCTCGCGCCGCGTTCGCCGCGGCCAGCGACGCCGGCAAGCTCGCGCCCTGGTCGCAGGCGCTGGCGTTCTCCGCCCAGGTCGCCGCCGACCCGCGCGTGGCCGCGCTGCTGCACAACCCGCTGCTGCAGCGGGAGCAGGCGGTGTCGCTGCTGGCGCCGGAGGCGGCCGACGAGCAGTACCAGCGCTTCCTGAGCCTGCTGGCCGAAGGCCAGCGGCTGCCGCTGCTGCCGGAGATCGCCGGGCTGTACGACCAGCTGCGGGCCGAGGCCGAGCGCGTGGTGCAGGCCAACGTGACCTCCGCGACGGCGCTGAGCGATGCCGAGTTGGCCTCGCTGAAGGTGGCGCTGAAGCAGCGCTTCGGCCGCGAGGTCGAGATCACCACGGCGGTGGACGCTTCGCTGATCGGCGGCGCGGTGATCGACGCCGGCGACGTGGTCATCGACGGTTCGTTGAAAGGCAAGCTGTCGCGTCTGCAATCCGCACTGGCCCACTAAGAAACGGGAATGGCGAATAGAGAGGAGAGAACCCGGCCCGGCGGCGACGCCACCCGCGATTCCCGATTCCCCATTCCCGATTCTCAAAGAAGCTAACCACACGTCGCCATCCGCCGCTGCGCGATGGACGATCCGAAGGAAACCAAGATGGCAACCACGCTCAACCCCTCCGAAATCAGCGAACTGATCAAGAACCGCATCGAGCAGGTCAAGCTGGCCGCGGAGTCGCGCAACGAAGGCACGGTCACCAGCGTGTCCGACGGCATCGTGCGCATCTTCGGCCTGGCCGACGTGATGCAGGGCGAAATGATCGAACTGCCGAACGACACCTACGCCCTGGCGCTGAACCTGGAGCGCGACTCGGTCGGCGCCGTGGTGCTCGGCGACTACGAGAACCTGCGCGAAGGCGACGTGGCCAAGACCACCGGCCGCATCCTGGAAGTGCCGGTCGGCAAGGAACTGCTGGGCCGCGTGGTCAACGCGCTGGGCGAGCCGATCGACGGCAAGGGCCCGCTGGGCACCAGCCAGACCGCGCCGGTGGAGCGCGTGGCGCCGGGCGTGATCTGGCGCAAGTCGGTCGACCAGCCGGTGCAGACCGGCTACAAGTCGGTCGACGCGATGATCCCGATCGGCCGCGGCCAGCGCGAGCTGGTCATCGGCGACCGCCAGACCGGCAAGACCGCGCTGGCCATCGACGCGGTGATCAACCAGAAGAACACCGGCATCAAGTGCGTGTACGTGGCGATCGGGCAGAAGGCCTCGACCGTCGCCAACATCGTGCGCAAGCTGGAAGAGAACGGCGCGCTGGCGCACACCATCGTGGTCGCCGCGACCGCCTCCGAGTCGGCGGCGATGCAGTACATCAGCGCCTACGCCGGCTGCACCATGGGCGAGTACTTCATGGACCGCGGCGAAGACGCGCTGATCGTGTACGACGATCTGTCCAAGCAGGCCGTGGCCTACCGCCAGATCTCGCTGCTGCTGAAGCGCCCGCCGGGCCGCGAAGCCTACCCGGGCGACGTGTTCTACCTGCACAGCCGCCTGCTGGAGCGCGCCGCGCGCGTGTCCGAGGAGTACGTGGAGCAGTTCACCAAGGGCGAGGTCAAGGGCAAGACCGGTTCGCTGACCGCGCTGCCGATCATCGAGACCCAGGCCGGCGACGTGTCCGCGTTCGTGCCGACCAACGTGATCTCGATCACCGACGGCCAGATCTTCCTGGAAACCGACCTGTTCAACGCCGGCATCCGCCCGGCGGTGAACGCCGGTATCTCGGTGTCGCGCGTCGGCGGCGCCGCGCAGACCAAGATCATCAAGAAGCTCTCTGGCGGCATCCGTATCTCGCTGGCGCAGTACCGCGAGCTGGCGGCGTTCGCGCAGTTCGCCTCGGACCTGGACGAAGCCACCCGCAAGCAGCTCGAGCGCGGCCAGCGCGTCACCGAGCTGATGAAGCAGAAGCAGTACATGCCGATGTCCATCGCCAACCAGGCGCTGTCGATCTACGCGGTCAACGAGGGCTACCTCGACGACGTGCCGGTCAACAAGCTGCTGGCGTTCGAGGAGGGCCTGCACGCCCACTTCGCCAACACCCAGGGCGAGCTGATCGCCAAGGTCAACGACACCGGCGACTGGAACGGCGACATCGAGGCCGCGTTCAAGAAGGGCATCGGCGAGTTCAAGACCACGGGCAGCTGGTAAATCAGTTGCCGGGAATCGGGATTAGAGAATAGGGAATCGTAGGAGCGGGATCCGGGCTTGCCCATTCCCGATTCTCCATTCCCCATTCCCACGAAGCGAGCAAAGCGAGCGAGAGCATGGCAGGCGGACGCGAAATCAAATCCAAGATCAAGAGCGTGCAGAACACCCGCAAGGTGACGCGCGCGCTCGAGATGGTCTCGGCCTCCAAGATCCGCAAGGCGCAGGATCGGATGAAGACCTCGCGTCCGTACGCGCAGGCGATGAAGCAGGTGATCGGGCATCTGGCGCAGGCCAGCACCGATTACACGCATCCGTTCCTGGTGCAGCGCGAGTCGGTCAAGCGCGTCGGCTACATCGTGATCTCCTCCGATCGCGGCCTGGCCGGCGGCCTGAACAACAACCTGTTCCGCAAGATGCTGGGTGAAGTGCGCCAGTGGCAGGACCAGGGCGCGGGCGTGGACGTGGTCACCATCGGCCAGAAGGCCTCCGTGTTCTTCCGCCGGATCAAGGTGGACATGGTCGGCAGCGTCAGCCACCTCGGCGACCTGCCGCAGCTGGAGCAGTTGATCGGCGTGATCAAGGTGATGCTGGACGCGTTCACCGAAGGCAAGCTGGACCGCGTGTATCTGGTCTACAACCGCTTCGTCAACACGATGACGCAGAAGGCCAGCTTCGACCAGCTGCTGCCGCTGCCGGCGGCCGAGAGCCAGGTCGCGCACCACGACTGGGACTACCTGTACGAACCCGATGCCGCGAGCGTGCTCGAGCACGTGATGACGCGCTACATCGAGTCGCTGGTGTACCAGGCGGTGCTGGAGAACGTGGCGTCCGAGCATGCGGCGCGCATGGTCGCGATGAAGGCGGCCAGCGACAACGCCAGCAAGCTGATCAGCACCTTGCAGTTGGTCTACAACAAGGCGCGTCAGGCTGCGATCACCCAGGAAATTTCCGAAATCGTCGGCGGCGCAGCCGCTGTGTAGCCGGGAATGGGGAATGGAGAAACGGGAATGGTCGAAGCAGCAGCGCTTGATCTTCCCATTCCCGATTCCCCGTTCCCCATTCCCGACACCAGATTCGCATAGACATTAGTGGAGTTATCCAAATGAGTCAGGGCAAGATCGTTCAGATCATCGGCGCGGTCGTCGACGTCGAATTCGCGCGTGCCGATGTGCCGAAGGTGTACGACGCACTGAAGGTCGACGGCACCGCCATCACGCTGGAAGTGCAGCAGCAGTTGGGCGACGGCGTCGTGCGTACGATCGCCCTCGGCTCCACCGACGGCCTCAAGCGCAACCTGGTCGCCACCAACACCGGCCGTGCGATCTCGGTGCCGGTCGGCGCCGGCACGCTGGGCCGCATCATGGACGTGCTGGGTCGTCCGATCGACGAGGCCGGCGACGTGCAGGCCACCGACCATTGGGAAATCCACCGCGCGGCGCCGACCTACGAAGACCAGTCCTCGGCCACCGAGCTGCTGGAGACCGGCATCAAGGTCATCGACCTGATGTGCCCGTTCGCCAAGGGCGGCAAGGTCGGCCTGTTCGGCGGCGCCGGCGTCGGCAAGACCGTCAACATGATGGAACTGATCAACAACATCGCCAAGGCGCACTCGGGTCTGTCCGTGTTCGCCGGCGTGGGCGAGCGTACCCGCGAGGGCAACGACTTCTACCACGAGATGAAGGACTCCAACGTCCTGGACAAGGTGGCGATGGTGTACGGCCAGATGAACGAGCCGCCGGGCAACCGCCTGCGCGTCGCGCTGACCGGCCTGACCATGGCCGAGTACTTCCGCGACGAGAAGGACGCCTCGGGCAAGGGCAAGGACGTGCTGCTGTTCGTCGACAACATCTACCGCTACACCCTGGCCGGTACCGAAGTGTCGGCGCTGCTGGGCCGCATGCCGTCGGCGGTGGGCTACCAGCCGACCCTGGCCGAGGAAATGGGCGTGCTGCAGGAGCGCATCACCTCGACCAAGTCCGGCTCGATCACCTCGATCCAGGCCGTGTACGTGCCCGCGGACGACCTGACCGACCCGTCGCCAGCGACCACCTTCGCCCACCTCGACGCCACCGTCGTGCTGTCGCGTAACATCGCTTCGCTGGGTATCTACCCAGCGGTGGATCCGCTCGATTCGACCAGCCGCCAGCTGGACCCGAACGTGATCGGCCACGAGCACTACGACACCGCCCGCCGCGTGCAGTCCACCTTGCAGAAGTACAAGGAACTGAAGGACATCATCGCGATCCTGGGCATGGACGAACTGTCCGAAGAGGACAAGCAGGCCGTGTCGCGCGCGCGCAAGATCGAGCGCTTCTTCAGCCAGCCGTTCCACGTGGCCGAAGTGTTCACCGGCTCGCCGGGCAAGTACGTGTCGCTGAAGGACACCATCCGCGGCTTCAAGGCCATCGTCGACGGCGAATACGACCACCTGCCGGAGCAGGCCTTCTACATGGTCGGCGGCATCGAGGAAGCGGTCGAGAAGGCCAAGAAGATGGCCGAGAAGGCCTGATCTGGACGCCGGCCGCAGCCGGCCGGCATCCGGGAATGGGGAATCGGGAATAGAGAATCGTCAAGGCGGGACAACTGGAATCTGATGCATCGCGTACTGGTTGAGAGAAGGCAGACTGCTTCTCCCCATTCCCGATTCCCGATTCCCGATTCCCGCCTCACCCAGTGAGGCACCATGAGCACCATCCGTTGCGACATCGTCAGCGCCGAGCATGAGATCTACCACGGCGACGCCACCCTGGTGGTCGCGACCGGCGAGCTGGGCGAGCTGGGCATCGCGCCCAAGCACGCGCCGTTGATCACCCGGCTCAAGCCCGGAAAGGTGGTGGTGACCACCCCGAGCGGCGAGCAGCTGGATTTCGCCATTTCCGGCGGCATCCTCGAGGTGCAGCCGCAGGTGGTGACGATCCTGGCCGACACCGCGATCCGCGCGCAGGACATCGACGAAGCGTCGGTGCGCAAGGCCAAGGAAGAAGCCGAGCGCCTGCTCGCCAACCGCGGCGAAGGCATGGATGTCGCCGAGGCGCAGGCCAAGCTGGCCGAGGTCACCGCGCAGTTGCAGGCGCTGGAGCGTCTGCGTAAGAACCTCAAGCACTGAGTTCACCGCCCCGCGGCCTGATGGCCGCATGCGCGACGACGACGCCGGCGTTTGCCGGCGTTGTCGTGTCTGGGAGATGGGGGTCTCCTTCGCACGCCGCCTCCGCGTGCATGTGGGGGATCACCTCGCGGATCCGGCTTGCCGCACTCTGTGACGCGCAGGCGCATTGGATCGCCGCGAAGATCGCATTCCTGCGGCGCAGCTCGAGATCGAGCTGGACTGCGACGCAGCGCACGGCGCTGGCTTGCTGGTCGCTGACTCGGCCGCGCTGGCATGCGACAAGACGCGGGTGCGGTCATCGTGCGGTCGGTGGACTGCGGCAAGATGGCCGCCCGATCTGCGGTTCATCCCCCACCCGCAGACGGTTACCGGAGAACCGAGATGAGCCTGTCCGCTGCCGTTCCTCGTCCCTGCATGCATGCGCTGACCGCCGTGCTGGCCGGCGCCCTGTTGATGGGATGCGCATTGCCCGCACGCAGTGCCACCCCACTGGAGCCGCTGCTGGATCGCATCGTCGAGCGCAATGCGATCGGCGACCAGGTGGCGCTGAGCAAGTGGGACAGCGGCAAGCCGGTGCTGGATGCCACGCGCGAGGCCGCGGTGCTGGCGAGCGTGCGCGATCAGGCGCCGGCCCACGGCGTGGATCCGGACGATGCGGCGCGTTTCTTCGGCATGCAGATCGAATCCAACAAGCTGGTGCAGTACGAACTGCTGTCGCGCTGGCACCTGCGCGGCCGCGCGCCCAACAGCCCGCGCCCGGACCTGACCGCACTGCGCGCGCGCCTGGACCAGCTGCAGGGCGAGATGCTGGACGCGTTGCAGGCCAGCGCGGCGGTGCGCCAGGCCCCGGACTGCTCGGCCACGACCGCGCGCGCGGCCGAGGCCTATGCGCTGCGCTGGCAGCTCGACCAACTGCACCGCACCGCACTGGTGCGCAGCCTGGGCGATTTCTGCCATTGAGTCGTCGGTAGCGGGGCCGATGGCGCGTTGCCTGCGCCCAACGGGGCGCTGAAGCCGATTTGGCGCTCTGCAGGCCCGATCATGCTGGCCGTCTCGGCTGCGCTCGTCGCAACTCATCCCACAAAAGAGGACAAGAGTCGCTCCCACAAGAACGTGCGGCGAACGCGCCGGGTGCACTGTGGGAGGGACTTCAGTCCCGACGCATTGCGCCATCAAAAGCAGGCCACTTCGCGCGCCGCCGCCGCATGACAGGCGACCCACCCAGCATCCGCCGGACCCGTGTGCGAGCCGCTTCAGCCGCCGTCGCGATGGACGCCGATCGCGTAGATCGGTCATGCCCGATTGCCGCCACGCGTGCCAGCGCTAGCGATACACCAACTGCCGGCCCAGGAAGAACGACACCACCGCCAGCATGCCTTCGACCAGCGGCTTGGCCAGCCAGGCCAGGCGCAGGCCCAGGGCGTGGGCGCACAGCGCCACCAGCCAGGTGCTGAGTGCGGTGAGCACCAGCCACATGGCCATGAAACGGCCGAAGCGGCGCCAGCCCAGGCGTGCGGCGTCGTCGCTGGCGAAGGTGATGCGGCCGTTGAGCCAGAACCCGAGCAGGGCGCCGCAGACGCGGCCCAGCACGTTGCCCGGGACCGTCGGCATGCCGGCCGCGGTGGCGGCGACGAACACGCTCCAGTCGACCAGCAATTGCAGCAGGCCGATCAGCAGGAACTGGCTGCCCTGGCGCAGGAGACCCATGAACATCCGCAGGAGAAGACGATCGCGCATGCTAGCGCCTGCGGCGCCGATGTGCAGCCCGCCGCGTGTGGCGCGGTCGTGACGGCAGGCGTGGCCGGCAGCCTCTAGAATTCGTCGTCCACCCGCAACGGAACCGCCCCATGAGTCTGCCCCTGCACGTCGTGATCCTCGCCGCCGGCGCGGGCAAGCGGATGAAGTCGGCCAAGCCCAAGGTGCTGCAGCCGATCGCCGGCCGGCCGATGCTGGCGCATGTGATCGAGACCGCGCGCCACCTGCAGCCGGACGCGATCCACATCGTCCATGGCCACGGCGGCGAGGCGGTGCTGGCGGCGTTCGCCGACCAGCCGGACCTGCTGTGGGCCGAGCAGGCGCAACAGCTGGGCACCGGCCACGCGGTGCAGCAGGCGATGGCGGCCGTGCCCGATGCCGCTACGGTGCTGGTGCTGTACGGCGACGTGCCGCTGATCCGCGCCGAGACCCTGACCCGCCTGCTGCATGCGCCCGGTCGCGTCGCAGTGCTGGTGGCCGAGCCGGAGGATCCCACCGGCTACGGCCGCATCGTGCGCGATGCCGCCGGCAAGGTCGCGGCGATCGTCGAGCAGAAGGACGCCGACGACGAGCAGCGGCGCATCCGCACCATCAACACCGGCATCGTCACCGCCGAGTCCACCGCGCTGAAGCGCTGGCTGGCGCAGTTGCGCAACGACAACGCGCAGGGCGAGTACTACCTGACCGACGTGTTCGCCGCCGCTGCCGCCGAGTTCACCCCGGCCGAGATGGTGCTGGTGGCCGACCCGATCGAGGCCGAGGGCGCCAACGATCCGTGGCAGCTGGCGCAACTGGAACGCGCCTGGCAACTGCGTGCGGCGCGTGCGCTGTGCGAGCAGGGCGTGCAACTGATCGACCCGAACCGCCTGGACCAGCGCGGCCGCGTGCGCGCCGGCCATGACGTGCGCATCGACGCCAACGTGATCCTGGAAGGCGAGGTGGAATTGGGCGACGGCGTCAGCATCGGCCCGTTCGTGCGCTTGAAGGACGTGGTGCTGGGGCCGGGCACCGAGGTGCGTGCGCATTGCGACCTGGAAGGCGTGGTCGCCGAGGGCGCGGTGCAGATCGGCCCGTTCGCGCGGCTGCGCCCGGGCACGGTGCTGGCCGATGGCGTGCACATCGGCAACTTCGTCGAGACCAAGAAGGCGGTGCTCGGCGTCGGCAGCAAGGCCAATCACCTGACCTACCTCGGCGACGCGACCATCGGCAGCGGCGTCAACGTCGGTGCCGGGGTGATCACCTGCAACTACGACGGCGTCAACAAGTCGCAGACGGTGATCGGCGATGGCGTGTTCGTCGGCTCCAACAGCGCGCTGGTGGCGCCGCTGGAGATCGGCGACGGCGCCACCATCGGTGCCGGCTCGGTGATCACCCGCAGCGCGCCGGCCGGCAAGCTGAGCGTGGCACGGGTGCGGCAGGAAACCGTCGAAGGCTGGAAACGCCCAGGCAAGCGCGACTGAGACATGGCCGGGCGCATTCGTCTGGCGCGCGCGCAGGAGTTGGCGCGGTTGCAGGAGATCGAACGGCGCGCCGGCGCCCTGCTGCAAGGGCATCCGGCGCAGGCCGTGTTCGCGACGCACGGACTGGATGCGGAGGCGCTGCGCGCCGGACTGACGCGCGAGCAGTTATGGGTCGCGTTGGACGAGGACGAACGTTGCGTCGGCTATCTGCTCGGCGGGCGCCTGGACGACGGCTTCCACGTGCAACAGATGGACGTGGATCCGTGCTACGGGCGCCGCGGCCACGGTCGTGCGCTGCTGCGGCATGCGCGCGCCGCCGCGGCAGCTGCTGGTTTTCAATGCATGCTGCTGACCACCTTGCGCGATGTGCCGTGGAATGCGCCGTTCTACGCCAGCGAGGGCTTCGTCGAGATGCCGCCTGCGCAGTGGGGCCCGCAGTTGTGCGCGACCTGGCGACAGGAAGCCGCGCTCGGCTTCCCGATGCACCTGCGGGTGGCGATGCGTTGTCCGCTGCCATCGCGCTGAGCCTCGCGGCCGGGTCGTCGATGCTGCCGGGGTAGCGCTGATACTGTATACAGATGGAAGCGCGGCAATGATGCCGCGACGGTCCAATCCAGGGGAGATCATGAAGCGACTTGTCGTGGCGTCAGTGCTGACGCTGCTGAGTTTTCAGGCGCCGGCGTTTGAGCGCGTGCATGCAAAGGTCAGCAAGTTATATTCGGAATCCAATCGATTCACCCTCGTCGTCGCCGATAGCGACATTCCGCAGCAATGCGGCGGTGTGTTCTATGAGGTCTACCGCGACGAAGCGACGCCCCACTTCAAGGAACTGTATTCGCTCGCCCTGGCTGCGTTCACCAGCAAGGCCAATGTCGAGATCGTGGTCAAGGGCTGCGCCGACGTCGATCGCGCCGTGATCGACCACATGGCGATCTACTGAGCCACTGCGCCCGACGTGTCCTGGGTGCGCGCCGCTGAACCGCAGCGCTTTTGCTTGAGCGGAACGTAGCGCGACGGTCACGGCTTGGCTAGGTGCGCTCATGCTCTTCGGGTCCCGGGTCCCGGGTCCCGGGTCCCGGGTCCCGGCGCTCAATCCCCAATCCCCAATCCCGAAAAAATCAGCCCCGCTCCCCCTGCGGCAACTGCACCGTCACGCACAGCCCGCCTTCGTCGCGGTTGTGCAGCGACAGGCGGCCGCCGTGGGCTTCGACGATCTCGCGGGTCAGGGCCAGGCCCAGGCCGGTGCCGTTGCGCTTGGTCGAGTAGAACGGCATCAACGCGTTGTGCAGCACCGCCTCGTTCATGCCGCTGCCGCGGTCCAGTACTTCCAGGCGCAGCCAGTCCGGGCGGGTGGACACGCGCACGCGCACGCCATCGGCCGGCGTCTGCCCCTCGGGCAGGGATTCGTGGGCGTTCTTGACCAGGTTGAGCAGGGCCTGCTGCAGTTGCGCCGGATCGACCCGGCTGTGCAGGTCCGGCGACTCCAGGTCCAGCGCGAACGGAATCTGCTGCTGCAGCCCGGCCAGGAACTGCGCCCAGTGCACCGTCTGCAGTTGCGGCTGCGGCAGCTTGGCGAAGCGCGCGTAGCCGCGGATGAAGCCTTCCAGGTGCCGCGCGCGTTCCTCGATGGTGCCGAACACCTCTTCCAGCCGCTCCACCTTCTGCCGCCGCACCAGCTCGGCGCCGGAGTGCGCCAGCGAGGCGATCGGCGCCAGCGAGTTGTTGAGCTCGTGGCTGATCACCCGGATCACCTTCTTCCAGGTGTGCACTTCCTGGCGGCGCAGTTCGGCGGTGAGCAGGCGGATCAACAGCAGTTCGTGCGGGCGGCCGTTGAGATGGAAGCGGCGCTGCGACAGGTGGTAGATCTGCTCCTCCTCCGGGTCCTCGTCGCTGCCTTCGATGGCGAACAGGCTGTCGCCACCGCGCGAGATCGCCTCGCGCAGCGGCGCCGGCACGCCGAGCAGCAGGTCATCCAGGCGCTGTCCTTCCAGCTTCCAGCCGCTGTGCAGCAGCTTGCGCGCGGCCAGGTTGGAGAACACCACGCGGCGCAGGCCGTCGCCGCCCTTGGAGGTGAGCAGCATCGCCACCGGGGTGTTCTGCACCATGGTGTCGAGCATCAGTTCGCGCTGCGCCAGGCCCTGGCGCTGCTCGCGCAGGATCTCGCCCAGTTGCGCGTGCGCGGCGACCATCTCGCCGAGTTCGTCGTCGCCGCGCCAGTGCACGCCGAAGTTGTATTCGCCGTCGCGGTAGCTGCTGACGGTGCCGGCCAGGGCGCGGAACAGCGAGCGCATCGGCGCGGTGGCGCGGCGCAGCGTCCACCACATCAACAGCAGCAGGGTCAGCGCCGAGGCCGTGACCACTTCCCAGCCGCGGTCCATCCAGTAGGCCAGCAGCCACGGCAGGGCGGCGGCCAGCGCCAGCACCGGCAGCAGGCGCAGGAACAGCATGACGGTGAAGGAGCGGCGCAGTTTCATTCGCGCGGGATGCCGTAGCGGTCCATGCGCCGGTACAGCGCCTGCCGGCTCATGCCCAGTTCGGCGGCGGCCTGGGCGATGACGCCGTGCGCACGGCTCAGCTCGGCCACGATGCGCTCGCGGTCGGGTTCGGCAGCGGCGGCCGTGCGCGGCGCGGCGGGCTTGGGCAGGTTGAGGTCGGCGGCCTCGATCTGCGCGCCGCCGGCCAGCAGTTCGGCGCGCTGCACCACGTTGCGCAGTTCGCGCACGTTGCCGGGCCAGGCGTGGCGCTGCAGCGCCTGGCAGGCGCCGGCCGACAGCGGCTTGTCGCCGGAGAGGAAGTGTTCGGCCAGCGGCACGATGTCGCCGGGGCGCTCGGCCAGCGCCGGCAGCGACAGTTCCACCGCGTTGAGCCGGTAGTACAGGTCCTCGCGGAAGCTGCCGTCGCGGATCATCGCGGTCAGGTCGGCATTGGTGGCGCTGATCACCCGCACCTTGACCTGCCGCTCGCGGTTGGAGCCCAGCCGCTCGAACCGGCCGGTCTCCAGCACCCGCAGCAGCTTCATCTGCCCGGCCAGCGACAGGTTGCCGATCTCGTCCAGGAACAGCGTGCCGCCGTCGGCGGCCTCGAACTTGCCCTCGCGCACCTTGTTGGCGCCGGTGTAGGCGCCGGCCTCGGCGCCGAACAGCTCGGCCTCGATCAGTTCGGCCGGGATCGCGCCGCAGTTCAGTGCCACAAACGGGCCGCGCCGCACCGAGGAGTTGGCCTGGATGATCTGCGCGATCTTCTCCTTGCCGCTGCCGTTGGGGCCGGTGATCAGCACCGGCAGTTCCGAACGCGCGACCTGGCAGGCCAGGGCGATCGCGCGCTCGCTGGCAGGGTCGGCGAACACTGCGCCGCACAGGTCGTAGCGCTGCGCCAGCTGCTGGCGATGGCGGCGCTCGCCGTCGCGGCGGCGTTCCAGTTCGCGTCGTGTCTCCGACAGCTCCAGCAGGTTGTTGACGGTGGTCAGCAGCTTGCGGTCGTCCCAGGGCTTGGCCAGGTAGTCGGCGGCGCCGGCCTTGACCAGCTCCACCGCACTGCTGAGCTGGGTCCAGGCGGTCAGCAGGATCACCGGCAGGTCCGGATGGCGCGTGCGGATCGCCTCGAACAGGGCCACGCCTTCCTCGCCGGAGGTGGTGTCGGCGGTGAAGTTCATGTCCTGCAGGACCAGGTCGATGTCGCCCTCGCCCAGGCGCTGCAGGCCCGCCTGCGGGCTGTCGGCATGGACGGTGTCGATGTCGTGCAGGGAGAACAGCACTTCCAGCGCGGTGGCGACCGCAGGGTTGTCGTCGATGATCAGCAGGCAGGGCATCGTGCACCTTGGGCGCGGCGGGACACGCAGGCGGAGAAAAACGGACCAGTCGGCATCATCGCAGTCTGCGTGGAGATTGTCGTGCCTGCGTGCATCGGCGCCTCAGACACTGCGGGTGGCCACCGCCGGCGGCACCGCCGCGGCGCGACGCGCGGGCGCCAGGATCGCCAGCTGGCCGAGCAGCAGGAGCGCCGCAGCGACGGTCGGCAGGTAGCCCAGCGGCAGGCGTGGCAGGTCGTAGCGCTGCAACAGCGCTTGATTGAGCAGCAACGCCAGCACCATGCCCACGGCGCTGCCGGCGCTCACGATCAGCAGGTTTTCGGTCTGGAAATGGCGCAGGATGTCGCGACGGGTCGCGCCGATGGCGCGGCGGATGCCGATCTGGCGCGTGCGTTGCTGCACCCAGAAACTGGCCAGCCCGCCGATGCCCAGGGCGGTCACGAACAACAGGCCCGTGGTCGCCGCGAGCAGCAACCCGATCATGGTGGCATCGCGCTGGAAATAGCGCTGCCGCAGCTGGGCGTAGCTGCGGCGCCCTTCGGCCGGAATCAGCCGCAGCGGTCCTGCCTGTGCCAGCGCGCCGGCCGCCGCGGCCAGGATCCGTTCGCGGTCCTGCGGCGCGCTGCGCAACAGGTACTGCACCTGGTTGCCCGCGGGCAACTGCGGCGATAGCGCGGCCAGATGGTCGACCGCTGCGCCGCGCAGCGTCGTGCGCAGCAGATCGTCGACGACGCCGACGACGACGGCGCCCTGGACTCCGCCATACAGCGTTTTGCCGACCGCAGGTTGACCTGGCCACAGTTGCCGCGCCAGCGCGCGGGTGACGATCACGGCGCTCGGTGTGGCGGTGGAATATTCGTCGGCACGGAAGTCGCGGCCGGCGATCAGGTGGGCGCCCATGGCCTGCACGAAACCGGGCGAGCCGCTGTAGTACGTGGCCTGGATGCACCCTGTATCGTCCATCGACTGCCGCGCCATCGCGCGGTCCAGCGTCTGTCGGTCGGGGCAACCGCCATAGTCGTTGGCGCCGCCGGACAGTGGCAGGCTGAAGCCGATCGCGGCGGCCGCGGTGACACCGGGAATGCTGCGCAACGCCCGCAGATCGGATTGTTGCTGGGCCAGCGCATTGCCATCGCTCTGGACGCCGCGCACCGAGATCAGCGTCAATTCTTCCTCGGGCAAGCCGCTGGAGACCCGCAGACGTTCGATGCGCCCACCGATCAGGAACACGGCGTTGGCCACGAAGGCGCAGGTCAGTGCGACCTGCAGGGCCAGTAGCGCGGCGGTCAGGCGGTGATGCTGCAGGCTGGAGAGGATGGGGCGGATCGGCAGATTCATGTCAGGTCCTTGATCTGCAGGGCGGGGTTGATCCGGCTGGCCCGCCAGGCGGGCAGCAGGCCCGCCAGCAGGGCGGCGATCACCGCCAGTGCCACGGTGGCGAGCAGCATCTGCAGGTCCATCCGCGCCAGCCTGGCGTAGTCGTCCGGGCGCTGGCGCACGCTCCACAGACCCAGTTCGGCGATCGCGATGCCAACGGCGCCACCGAGCAATCCGATCAGCGCGGCCTCGCTGCCGAACTGCAGGAACACGTGGCCGCGGCGGGCACCGAGCGCGCGTCGCACGCCGATCTCGCCACCGCGACGCAGGAATTTCGCCAGCAGCAAGGCGATCACGTTGACCAGGCAGATCCACAGGAAGCCCAGCGCCAGCAGCGTCTGCAGGCGCACATCGTCGGGCACCATCCGCAAATGGTGCAGCCAGTCCATCAACGCATACAGGCGCGCTCGCTCCGGCGGCAGCTGGAAGCGGCCGCTGGCGTGCTGTGTCGCGGCGTAGTCGTAGAGCAGGCGCTGGTAGGCGGCGACCTGTTGCGGCGTGTCCAGGCGCACCCAGAACTGCAGCCAGCTGGTCGACGGATCCTTGCGTCGCGCCGCGTCGTCGCCGTTGAAGCTGTTCCAACTGCTGATGTTGCTGTTGACGTCCAGCGCCAGTTCCATCGCGGTCGACAGCGGCAGGAAGAAATCGTCGCGCTGGCCGAAACTGCCCTTGCTGCCCGGGTCGGCGTAGAACAGCGGTTGCGGATCCCAATCGCCGGTCACGCCGATCACCTCGAAGCCGATGCGCTTTTCCCCGAGCGCCACCCGCTGGCCGACCGGATCGCGCGCGCCGAACAGGGTGTCGGCCAGGGTGCGGCTCAGCACGATGACGCGGGCGTGGCTCCGGTCGTCCGCCACGCTCCAGCCGTGGCCGCGCTGCAAGGGGATGCCGAACACGGCGAAGAATCCGGCGCTGGTGTAGCGGCCGCTCAGATCGAGCGGCGCTTGCGTCGCCCGCGGCGGCCACAGCAAGATCTGCCCGCCGGCCATCGCCGCCTGCGGCGTCGTGGGTGCGGCGCGCAGCAGCGCCATGGCGTCGGGCCAGGTGAGGTTGTCGGCCGGATCGCCCCACTCCTGGCTGTCCGGGTAGCTTCTTGGCAATGGATCCAGATGCGGGGTGTAGAGCGCAGCGCTCCTGTCCGGCAGCGGGTCGCGCGACATCACGTGCAGCACCGTCAGCATGGTCATGCTCGCGCCGATGCCCAGGCCGATCGCCAGCACCATCAGCGCGGTGGCGATCGGCGTGCGTCGCAGGCTGCGCCAGGCCAGCAAAAGATAATGGTTCAGCATCCTGGCTCTCCTCGTTTGGACGGTGGCCGCGTTCGCTTAGACACTGCGGGTGGCCACCGCCGGCGGCACCGCCGCGGCGCGGCGTGCGGGCGGCAGCACCGCGAGCTGGCCGAGCAGCCACAGCACCACCGCGCCGACCGGCAGGTACCACAGCGGCAGCCGCGGCAGTTCGTAGGCGCTCATCAGGTACAGGTTGGCGGCGTAGGCCAGCAGCATGCCGAGGACGATGCCGGTACTGGCGAGCAGGAAATTCTCCAGCTGGAAATGCCGCAGGATCTGCGTGCAGGTAGCGCCGAGCGCGCGGCGGATGCCGATCTGCTTGGTGCGCTGCTGCACCCAGAAACTGGTCAGGCCGACGATGCCCAGGGCGGTGACCAACAGCAGCAGGACGCAGACGCCGACCAGGAGCCAGGCCATCGCCTGGTCGTCGCGGTAGTAGTCCGCGCGTGCTTGTTGCAGGGTCTTGCCGCCGTTCACCATCCGCCGTGGACCGTGTTGCGACAGCGTCGCCTTGGCTTGCCGCAACACTGCCTCGCGCTGCGCCGGATCGCGCACGCGCAGCAGGTAGGTGCCGCGATCGTAGGGAACGTTCACCGGGAACAGCATCGTGTCCTCGTAGTGGCCGACGTTCCCTCCTTCGCGGGGTTGCACCAGGCGTTGCACCACGCCGACGACGCGGTGTTCGCCGTAGACGTAGATGGTGCGGCCCACCGCGTTCTGGCCGGGGAACAGGCGTTGCGCCAGCGACTGGCTGAGGATGACCGAGGGCGGGATGCGCTTGGCCACCGGATCGCGCAGTTGCGCGTCGTCGATGAACTCGTCGTCCGCGAAGCGGCGCCCTGCGACCAGATGCAGCCCCAGGGTATCGAGCAGCCGCGCGTCGCCGAAGTACTGCACCGCGTGCAAGGTGCTGCGTTCCTGGTCCGGGCGCAGCGACACGCCGCTGTAGCCGAGCGAATCGCCGAACAGCGGCTGGTTGATGATGCTGGCCTCGCGCACACCCGGAATGCGGCGCAGCGCGTCCAGGTCGGCGCGGGTCTGCGCTGCGCCGTTGCCGTCGCTGACCACGCTGCGGCTGCGCAATTGCACCAGTTCCTGCTCGGCGGCACCGCTGGGCCGCTGCATGCGCTCGAGCCGCTGATCGATCAGGAACAGCGCGTTGCAGACGACGGCGCAACTGAAGGCGATCTCCAGCACGATCAGGCCGGCGGCGACGCGGTGCTTGCGCAGACTGGAGAGGATGGGATGGAGGGACACGGTGGGAGTTCCTGGCGGAGAGGGCGCGCGCGGCGCGTCATTGCGACTTGAGTTGCAGGGCGGTGGACACGCGCATCGCCTGCCAGGCCGGCAGCAGGCCGGCGAGCAACGCGCTGCCCAGGCTCATCGCCAGGGCGAGCAGCAACATGCGGCTGTCCAGGTGCGCCAGCGCGGCGTAGTCGGCCGGCTGCTGCCGCACCAGCCAGGTGCCGATCCAGGCCAGCAGCAGGCCGCCGGCACCGCCGGCCAGGCCGATCGCCGCCGCTTCGATCAGATGCTGGGCGAAGATCGTCCGCCGCGAGGCGCCGAGCGCGCGGCGCACGCCGATCTCGCCGCTGTGGCGCAGGAATTTGGCCAGCATCAGCCCGGCGGTGTTGAGCAGGCAGATGCCCAGGAACGCCAGTGCCAGCCCCACCTGCAGACGCACGTCGGAGGGCACGGCGTGGTTGCGGTCCAGCCAGGTCATCACGTCGCTGAGGCGGATGTCCGGCGGATGGCGGAAGCGTCCCGCGTCGCGCTGCTGCCGCGCATAGGCCTGCAGCGCATCCAGATAGGCGATGCGCTTGGCGGGGGTGTCCAGTTCCACCCAGTACTGGATCCAGGCGCAGGGTGCGTTCGCGCTGGTCCTGTTGCCGGCATGGTCGCCCCAGCAGGACATCGAGCCGCTGACGTCCAGGTCCAGGTCGCGCGCGGTGGAGAACGGCACGAATACCTCTTCGCTATCGCCATACTCGGTATTGGTCAGGTCGTAGAAGCGCGGGTTCATGTCCCAGGCGTCGATCACCCCGACCACCCGCAGCACGGCACCGCCGAGCTGGAGCTGGCGGCCGACACTGTTGGCGTCGCCGAACAGTTGGGTATTGAGCCGCCGCGAAATCACCGCCACACGTGCGCGCCGGGCATCGTCGTCCGCGGTCCAGGCGTGGCCGTAGCGCATCGGCACGGCGAACATCGGGAAGAAGTCGGCGCTGGTGTAGCGCGCTTCGGCGCCGAACGGGGTCAGCTGCGGCTGGGCCGGCACGACGGTCACGCTGCCCGCCGACATCATCGCCTGGCGGTCGCCGCGCCGGTCGCGCAGCAGCGCCTCGGCATCGCGGCGGGTCAGTTGCTGCGGGTCGGTGTCGTTCGGATCGTAACGGTCGTCCGGTTCGACGTTGAGTTCGACGTTGAACAGCTGCCCGCTCTTGCCGGGAATGGGATCGGCCGCCAGCACGTGGAACACGGTCAGCGTGGTCATCGATGCGCCAATGCCGACCGCGATCGCCAGCACCATCAGGGCGGTCAGCAGGCGGTTGCGACCGAAGCTGTGCAGCGCCAGTTTGCAGTAGTAGCCGAACATCGTGGCGTCCTGGAGAAGGGGGCGGTGGCGGGCGATGGAAGGACGGGATCAGAGGCTGCGGGTGGCCACGGCCGGCGGCACCGCCGCCGCGCGCCGCGCCGGCGCGAGCACCGCGCACTGGCCGAGCAGCCACAGCGTCGCCGCGCCGAGCGGCAGGTAGGACAGCGGCAGCCGCGGCAGTTCGTACCGGCCCATCAGCCACTGGTTGATCGCGTACGCCAGCAGCATGCCCAGCGCGATGCCGGCGCTGGTCAGCAGGAAATTCTCGGCCTGGAAGTCGCGCAGGATCTGGCTGCGGGTGGCGCCGAGGGCACGGCGGATGCCGATCTGCCGGGTGCGCTGCTGCACCCAGAAACTGGCCAGGCCGACGATGCCCAGCGCGGTGACCACCAGCAACAACACGCACACCGCGCCGAGCAGCCACACCATGATGCGGTCGCCCTGGAAATAGGCGTCGCGGATCTCGCTGTAGGTCTGCTGATCGAGCACCAGCCGGCTGCTGTCCACCTGCATCAGCGCCGCGGTCGCCGCGGCGAGCACGGCCTGGCGTTGCGCCGGGTCGCGCACGCGCAGCACGTACAGCCCGTCGGTGTAGGGCATGCGCAGCGGAATCAGCAATGCGTAGGGCGCCTGCGCCGGGCCGACCAGGTCCGGGTTGGGGCGGGCCAGGGCGTCGACGATGCCGACCACCTGCGCCGGCACGGTGCCGCGGTAGACGGTCCTGCCCAGCGCGTTCTGTCCGGGGAACATCTTCTCCGCCGCCGCCCGGTTGAGGATGACCGCGCCGCCGGCGTTGCGCAGGCGCTCGTCGTTGCGCAGGGCGTCCAGGTCCAGGTATTCGTCGGCGCGGAAATCGCGCCCGGCGATCAGGCGCAGGCCCAGCGTGCGCAGCGTGGCGTCCTCGGCCTTGTACTGCGCGGCATTGAGCGTGGGCCATTCCTGGTCGGGGGTCAGATTCAGGCCGACGTTCCAGGCGGCGTCCCCGAACGGCATCTGGTTGACGACGGTGGCGTTGCGCACGCCGGGCAGCGCGCGCAACGCAGCCAGGTCTTCGCGGGTGCGTGCCGCCGCGTCGACCTGCCGGCCGATGCCGCCGAGGGCGATCGTCACCAGTTCCGCTTCGGCGACGCCGCTGGCGCTGCGCAGGGTCGCGATGCGGTTGCCGATCAGGAACAGCGCGTTGCAGACGATCGCGCAGGCCAGCGCGATCTCCAGCACGATCAGCGTCGCCGCGGTGCGGTGCCGGGACAGCGTCGAGAGCATCGGACCCAGTGCCATGGCGGCGACGTTCAACGGCCGCGCCGCACCGGCGCCGCCAGGCCGATCGGGCACGGCTGCGGCCACGCAGGCGCGTGGCGCAGGAGACCGGAGGACGGCAGTGGGCGATGGTTGCGGGGCATGGCGCGCTCGATGAAAAAAGGCCGGCCGGAGCCGGCCAAGGGGATGGATCAGGTGCTGCGGGTGGCCACGGCCGGCGGCACGTCGGCGGCGCGGCGCGCCGGCGCGAACACCGCCAGCTGGCCGAGCAGCCACAGCGCCACCGCGCCGATCGGCAGGTAGGACAGCGGCAGCCGCGGCAATTCGTACTTGCCCATCAGCCACTGGTTGATGGCGTAGGCCAGCAGCATGCCGAGCACGATGCCGGTGCTGGCCAGCAGGAAGTTCTCGGTCTGGAAGTAGCGCAGGATCTGCCCGCGGGTGGCGCCGAGCGCGCGGCGGATGCCGATCTGCTTGGTGCGCTGCTGCACCCAGAAGCTGGCCAGGCCGACGATGCCCAGCGCGGTGACCACCAGCAGCGCCACGCACACCGCGCCGAGCAGCCACACCATCGCGCGGTCGCCCTGGAAGTAGGCGTCGCGGATCTCGCTGTAGGTCTGCTGCTTGAGCACCAGCCGGCTGCTGTCGACCTTCATCAAGGCCGCGGTCGCCGCGTTCAGCACTTCCTGGCGCCGCGCCGGGTCGGTGACGCGCAGCACGTACAGGCCGTCGGTGTAGCTCAGGCGAAACGGCAGCAGCATCGCGTAGTCGATCTCGGCCAGGCCGCTGGCGGCGGTGGGCCGCGCCAGGGTCTCGACGATGCCGACCACGCGGGCGCCCACCGGCCCGGTGTACACGGTCTTGCCCAGCGCGTTCTGCCCCGGGAACATCTTTTCCGCGGTGGCGCGGTTGAGGATGATCGCGGTGCCTTTCTCCTGGATCCGCTTGTCGGTCTGCGCCGCTTCCAGATCCATGTACTCGTCGGGCGCGAAATCGCGACCGGCCACCAGCTTCAGGCCCAGGGTCTTCAGCGTGCCCTCCTCGGCCATGTACTGCGCCGCGTTCAGCGTGGGCCGTTCCTGGTCCGGGGTCAGCGACAGGCTGGTGTTCCAGGAGTAGTGCACGAACGGCACCTGGTTGAGCAGCGTGGCGTTGCGCACGCCGGGCACCGCGCGCAACGCGGCCAGGTCCTCGCGGGTGCGCGCAGCGGCGTTGACCTGCTGGCCGATGCCGCCCAGCGAGATCGTCACCAGTTCCGACTCGGCGATGCCGCTGGGCCGGTGCAGGGTCTCGATGCGGTTGCCGATCAGGAACAGCGCGTTGCAGACGATCGCGCAGGCCAGGGCGATCTCCAGCACGATCAGCGCGGCGGCGGTCTTGTGCCGGCGCAGGGTGGACAGGATGGGGCGGATATCCATGGCGATGACCTTGTGAGAATGCGTGGAAGGCGCAGGGCGCGCAGGATCAGGACTTGAGCTGCAGGGCGGGGGCCACCTGGATGGCGCGCCACGACGGCAGCAGGCCGGCGAGCAGGCTGGCGCCCACCGCCATGGCGAAGGTCAGCGCCAGCATGCTGGGATCCAGATGCGCCAGCTTGGCGTAGCTGGCCGGCTGCTGGCGCACGGCCCACAGCCCGAGCGTGGCCAGTCCCAGGCCGGCCACGCCGCCGGCCAGGCCGATGGCGCCGGCCTCCACCAGGCATTGCGCGAAGATCGCCCCGCGCGAGGCGCCGAGCGCGCGACGCACGCCGATCTCGCCGCTGCGGCGCAGGAACTTGGCCAGCAGCAGGCCGACGGTGTTGAGCAGGCACACCAGCAGGAAGCCCATCGCCAGCCACAGCTGCAGGCGCACGTCGCCGGGTACCACTTCGTTGTGGTCCAGCCACTGCATGACGTTGCGCAGGCGCACGTTGTTGGGGCGCTGGAAGCGGCCGGCGGCGCGTTGCTGGGCCGAATAGTTCTCCAGGTAGGCCTTGTAGTCGGTGGCCTGCGCCGGGCTTTCCAGTTCCACCCAGTACTGCACCCAGGTGCAGGGCGCATTGAGCGCGGTCTGGTCGCCGTTGCTGTCGCCGAAGCAGTTCATGCTGCCGTTGCGGTCCATCTTCAGGTCCATCGCCACCGAGAATGGCAGGTAGGCCTGTTCGTCCGATCCATAGGTGTTGGTGAGGTCGTAGAAGCGCGGCTTGGCCTCCCAGGCGTCGAGCACACCGACGATGCGGAAGGTGTTCTGGTCCATGCGCAGTTCGCGGCCGACGCTGTCGGCGCCGTCGAACAGCTTCTCGTTGAGCTTCCGACTGATGACCACCACGCGGTCGTGGCGCTCGTCTTCGGTGCCGGTCCAGCTGTGGCCATACAGGAACGGCGTGTCGAACATCGGGAAGAAGTCCGCGGAGGTGAAGCGCACTTCCGACTTGAACGGTTTCAGGCCGCTCTTGGTCGGTTCGATCGCCACGCTGCCACCGGTCATCAGCGCCTGGCGCTTGGCGCGCTTCTCGCGCAGCAGGGCCTCGGCATCGAACCGGGTGTTCTGCGAATCCGGTTCCTCGCCCGGCTGGTAACCGGCCTTGGGTTGCGGATCGACCTGCACGTAGAACAGGCGGTCGCTCTTCTGCGGGATCGGGTCGCCGGAGAGCACGTAGAACACGGTCAGCGTGGTCATGCTGGCGCCGATCCCCAGGGCGATGGCCAGCACCATCAGTGCGGTGAGGACGGTGTTGCGGCGGAAGCTGCGCAAGGCGAGGCGGACGTAGTAGCCGAACATGGGAACTCCGGGGTCAGGCGCTGCGGGTGGCG